>JAQGIJ010000090.1 GCA_028291285.1 Phenylobacterium sp.
TCGTGGGGCCCGCCCACCTGGGCGCCGTCACCCATCCCGGCGGCGAGGCCGAGACCCACGTGTATGCGGATATCTGAGGGCCGGTAGGGCCCCCTCCGACTGCGCGGCTAAGGCAGCGCCCTGACGCCGAACAGGTAGGGGTGGCCCCAGGCCAGCGCGGCCCAGACCAGGACGGCCAGCGCCAGCCGCCACCAGCCGATCTCGCCGAGCGCCAGCCGCTGGCGGCGCTGGGCGATGGCGAGGAAGGGCAGGTTCGAAGTCTGGGCGGCGAAGGCGTCCCACTTGCGCCCCAGCGCACGGCGGCGCTTGGCGTCGATGCTCGCCGTGCCGAAGATCGCCAGCGCCAGCAGGGAGGCGAACAGCACGACGCTGGCGGCGTCGCCGTTCACCAGCAGGTGCCCCAGCGCCCAGATCGCCACGCCCCAGAGGAAGGGGTGGCGGGTGACGCGCAGCATGCCGCGCACCACGTCCGGCCGGTCCAGCGTCTTCTCCTGGCGCAGGCTGGTGGGATTGGGCGTGGTCAGGCCGACGATGACGAAGGTCACCGCCGCCAGCTGCAGCACCAGCTGGACCCAGCGCGCGGCCGGCGCGACGCTCCAGAGGAGGTCGTTCCCGGCGCTGTTGCGGCTCGCGGCGAAGGCGAACCCCAGCCAGACCAGGCCCGCCAGCGAGGCCAGCGAGAAGGCGCCCATGTACGGGCCCTGGCCGACCCGGGCGGTGATCGCGTCCCGCACCCGCGTGCCGGAGACCAGCAGGTGGATCAGCACGAAGAAGGCGGCGGCCGCGACCAGGTTGGCCATCAGAGGACCGCCTTGTCCTCGTCCTCGTCGTCCCAGGGCGCCTCGTCCTCGAAGGGCAGCTCCTGGCGCGGCGTCGGGGCGCCCGCAGCGGCCGCCGCGGCCGCAGGCGCAGCGGCGGGCGGCGGCTCAGCCTCGACCTCGGGCTCAGACCTCGGCGCCGGGCGCCCCGGCATGCCGGCGGGCTTGCGGCGGAAGACGGACTCGGTGCGGGCGATCCAGCGGTTGCCTTCCTCGACCGCGTCGGCGGCCGAAAGGCCGCGGCGGCGCCCGGCGTCGGCGGCGGACCACAGCTCCAGGGTGAAGTCGGCATGCCGCGGATCGTCGAACACCAGCCGCAGCGTCACCTGGCGCTCGGCGCCGCCCAGCACGTCCAGCGGCCGGCGCGGCTCGCCGCGGTAGGTGCGCGCCGCCACCTGGCCGTCGACGATGAGCTCCACGCCCAAGAGCTCGTGGATGTGGTAGATCAGGCACCAGGCGCCGCAGTCCCAGGTCACCGCCATGGTGTTGCTGGTGAAGTTGAACCCGGCCCCGCGGCCGCGCCCCGGCGCCACCACCAGCGCGTGCGGCTCTTCCTTCAGCACGGCGCGCAGGCCGCGGCGGATGAGGCGGCCCTCCTCGTTCCACCAGGCGACCATGCCGCCGAAGGCGGCCAGCAGGACGGCGGCCACGCCGATCAGGACCGCGAAGGGACCGAACTGATTCATGGGTTTAGAGGCTACGCCGCTTTGCCGGAGGCGAGAAGCCGCACGGGTTAAGGTTAGATATCGAGTTCGATGACCAGCGGCACGTGGTCGGACGGCTTCTCCCAGCTGCGTACGTCGCGGTGGATGGAAACCCCGCGCAGCCGGTCGGCCGCCTGCGGCGAGAGCAGGGCATGGTCGATGCGGATGCCGTTGTTCCGCTGCCAGGCGCCCGCCTGATAGTCCCAGAAGGTGTAGGCGCCGGGCGATCCGTCCGCCTGCAGATAGGCGTCGGAAAGGCCCAGCCACTTCAGCGCCCGGAAGGCTTCGCGGCTCTCGGTCTGGAAGAGGGCGTCGCTGGTCCAGTTGGCGGGGAACTCCGCGTCGCGCGGCTCGGGGATGACGTTGTAGTCGCCCACCAGGGCCAGCGGCTCCTCGTAGGCGAGCAGGCTTTGCACGTGGCGGCGAAGGCGGCCCATCCATTCGAGCTTGTAGGCGAACTTCTCCGTGCCGATGGGATTGCCGTTGGGCAGGTAGATGGAGGCCACCCGGACCGGCTCGGGGCCCGAGACCACCGCCTCGATGTAGCGGGCATGGTCGTCGCCCTCGCCCTCGGGCAGGCCGCGGCGCACGTCCTCCAGAGGCCGCTTCGACAGGATGGCCACGCCATTGTAGCTCTTCTGGCCGTGGATCGCGAGATTATACCCAAGCCGTTCAAAGGCTTCGGCCGGAAACTTCTCGTCGACGCACTTGATCTCCTGCAGGCAGGCGACGTCCGGCTGCGCCTCCTCGAACCAGCGCACGACGGTCTCCAGACGGCCGTTGACCGAATTGACGTTCCAGGTGGCGATACGCATGGGGACTCCCGATCTTGGCCGGCGAAGCTAGAGGTCGCCGCCGCGGGGCTCAAGCCGGCTTGCCAGCGGGTGGGCTCATAACTTAAGTATCGACTTAACCGATAGCGGAGAGTCCCATGGCCCTGGAGTTCCACTTCCACCCGCTCTCTTCCTACTGCTGGAAGGGGCTGATCGCCCTCTATGAGCTCGGGACGCCGTTCGAGCCGGTGACGGTGGACCTCGGCGATCCGCAGGCGCGGGCCGCCTATCTGAAGCTCTCGCCGTTCGGCAAGATCCCGGCGCTGCGCGACACCGGCCGCGGCGCCGAGGTCTACGAGACCAGCCTGATCGTCGACTACCTGGACCAGCATTGTTCCGCAGCCGTGCGACTGATCCCTGAGGATCGCGACGCCGCCCGTGAGGTCCACCTGCGCGACCGGCTGTTCGATCTCTACGTCCACAGCGTCTTCCAGCGCATCGTCGCCGACCGCTTTCGCCCGGAGGGCCAGGGCGATCCGCTGGGCGTGGAGCAGGCGCGCGGGCAGCTGCGTGAGGCCTACGACGTCCTGGAGCGCGACCTCGACGGCAGGACCTGGGCGGCTGGCGAGGCATTTACGCTGGCCGACTGCGCTGCCGCGCCCGCGCTCTTCTACGCCGACCTGATCGAGCCGATCGGCGATGGCCGCCCAGTGCTCGCCGCCTATCTGCAGCGCCTGCGCGGGCGGCCGAGCGTCGCCCGCGTCATCGAGGAGGCGAAGC
>JAQGIJ010000124.1 GCA_028291285.1 Phenylobacterium sp.
CCTCGGGAAGCGATCCGACCTCGGAGAATCCACGCCGGCCGCGACGGCCGAGCGCGCCTTCGCCCTCCAGGCCGTTCAGCAGCTCACGCAGCGCCCGGCGGTCGGCGCCCTTCAGCCCGAAGGCGCGGGCGATGGCGGCGCGGTCGGCCTCGCCGGTCTCGCGCAGGTACTTCAGCAGG
The DNA here is from genome assembly GCA_028291285.1 of Phenylobacterium sp. The sequence continues at coordinate 180 of JAQGIJ010000124.1, forward strand.
GTCTCGCGGTCGGGCAGGCCCTGCGGCGGACGTGACGGCTTGGGCGATCGGGGTCTGGCCATGGGGGCTGCTTAACACCGAAGAACGCGGCAGCTTAAGCGAGAGTTCGCGGCGGCGCTTGATCCCCTCTCCCCGCCACCGGGGAGAGGGAGAGAGGCCTCAGACCGCCGCCTTCTTCTTCGCGACCGGCTTCTTCGGCGCAGCCTTCTTCGCCGGCGCCTTCTTGGCCGCGGGCGCGGCCCTGGCCTTGGCGGCGCGGGCGGGCTTCTTCTTGGCCCCGCCGCCCTTGGCTTCGCGCTCGGCCAGCAGCTTCACCGCCTCCTCCAGCGTCAGCGCCTGCGGGTCGGCGCCGCGCGGCACGTTGGCGTTGGTGGCGCCGTGCTTGATGTAGGGGCCGTAGCGGCCGGAGAGCACGCGGACCGGCGCGCCATCGGTCGGGTGGGCGCCCAAATCCTTCAGCGCCGTGGCCTCGCCGCGGCGTCCGGCGCCGCCGGCGCGCTTCTCGGCCAGCAGGGCGACGGCGCGGTTGATGCCGACCTCGAACACCTCGTCGACGCTGGGCAGGTTGGCGTAGGTCCCGGCGTGCTGCACGAACGGCCCGTAGCGGCCGATGCCGGCGAGGATCATCTGGCCGTCCTCGGGGTGGGCGCCGACGTCACGCGGCAGCCGCAGCAGCCGCAGCCCCTTCTCCAGGTCCATGGCCGGCGGGCTCCAGCCCTTGGGCAGGCTGGAGCGCTTGGGCTTTTCGCCGTCGCCCAGCTGGACGTAGGGGCCGAAGCGGCCGGCCTTCAGGAACACCGTCTGCCCGGTCTCGGGATCGACCCCCAGCTCGCGGTCGGCGTTCTCGCCCTGGCCGTCCTCGCCCTCGGCCTGGCCGATCGGGCGGGTGTAGCGGCACTCCGGATAGTTGGAGCAGCCGACGAAGGGGCCGAAGCGGCTGGTCTTCAGGCTCAGCCGTCCGGAGCCGCAGGTCGGGCAGACGCGGACGTCGGAGCCGTCGGGCTTGGGCGGATAGAGGAAGGGGGCCAGCGCGCCGTCCAGCGAATCCAGCACCTCGCGGGTGCGCAGGCCGCCGATCTCCTCGGTCTTGGCGTGGAAGTCCTTCCAGAACTCGCGCAGCAACGCCTTCCAGTCGAGCTGGCCCGCGGAGACCAGGTCGAGCTTCTCCTCCAGGTCGGCGGTGAAGTCGTACTCCACGTACTTGCGGAAGAACTCCTCCAGGAAGACGGTGACCAGGCGGCCGTTGTCCTCGGGGACGAAGCGGTTCTTCTCCATCCGCACATAGGCGCGGTCGCGCAGCACCGAGAGGATCGAGGCGTAGGTCGAGGGCCGGCCGATCCCCAGCTCCTCCATCTTCTTCACCAGGCTGGCTTCGGAATAGCGCGGCGGCGGCTCGGTGAAGTGCTGGTCGGCGCGGGCGGCGGCGACGCGGGCCGCGGCGCCCTCCGAAACCTGCGGCAGCCGGCCGCCTTCCTCGTCGTCGGCGTCGTCGCGGCCTTCCTCGTAGACCGCCAGATAGCCGTCGAACAGCACCACCTGGCCGCTGGCGCGCAGGCCGGTCCGGCCGTCGGCGCTCTCCAGGTCGATGGTGGTGCGCTCGATCCGGGCGGACTCCATCTGCGAGGCGATCATCCGCTTCCAGACCAGCTCGTAGAGCCGCCCCAGGTCGCCCTCCAGATGCATCCGGCCGGGGTTGCGGGCCAGGCTGGTGGGCCGGATCGCCTCGTGCGCCTCCTGGGCGTTCTTGGCCTTCGTCGAATAGATCCGCGCCTTCTCCGGCACGTACTCGCGGCCATAGAGCCCGCCGATCACCGAGCGCGCCTCGTCGAGCGCTTCTGGCGCGGTCTGCACCCCGTCGGTCCGCATGTAGGTGATCAGGCCCACGGTCTCGCCGCCGATGTCGACGCCCTCGTAGAGCCGCTGGGCGGCCTGCATGGTGCGCTGGGCGTTGAAGCCGAGCTTGCGGGCGGCCTCCTGCTGCAGGGTCGAGGTGGTGAAGGGCGGGGGCGGGGAGCGCTTGCCGGGCTTCTTCTCGACCGCGTGGACCTTGAAGCTCGCGGCCTTGACCGCGTCGCGCGCGCCGAAGGCCGAGGCCTCGTCGCCCAGGTCGAACTTGGTGAGCCGCTTGCCCTCGTGCTTGACGAGGCGGGCCAGGAACGGGTCGCCGCCGGCGTTCACGTCGGCCTCGACGGTCCAGTATTCCTGTGTCTTGAAGCGCTCGATCTCCAGCTCGCGGTCGACGATCAGGCGCAGCGACACCGACTGCACGCGGCCGGCCGAGCGCGAGCCCGGCAGCTTGCGCCAGAGCACCGGCGAGAGGGTGAAGCCCACCAGGTAGTCGAGCGCGCGGCGCGCCAGGTAGGCCTCGACCAGCTCCATGTCGATGTCGCGCGGGTTCTTCATCGCCTCGGTGACGGCCGAGCGCGTGATGGCGTTGAACACCACCCGCTGGACCGTGGCGCCCTTCAGCGCGCGCTTCTTCTGCAGCACCTCCAGCACGTGCCAGGAGATGGCCTCGCCCTCGCGGTCAGGGTCGGTGGCGAGGATCAGCTTGTCGGCGCCCTTGGCGGCCTCGGCGATGTCGGCCAGCCGCTTGGCGGACTTGGCGTCCACGTCCCAGGACATGGCGAAGTCCTCGTCGGGCCTGACCGAGCCGTCCTTGGCCGGCAGGTCGCGCACGTGGCCGTAGGAGGCCAGGACCTTATAGTCCGGGCCCAGGTACTTGTTGATGGTCTTGGCCTTGGCCGGGCTCTCGA
>JAQGIJ010000147.1 GCA_028291285.1 Phenylobacterium sp.
GCTGCCGGACGGCATGCTGTTCGACTACGACTACGACGAGGATCCCGCGCGCTGGGCGGCCTACCTGGCGTTCTGGCGCAAGGTCGGCGCCAAGGGCTGGATCGCGCTCACCTGGCCGAAGGAGTACTACGGCCAGGGCCGCTCGGTCGCCGAGCGCTACATCCTGCAGGAAGAGTTCTCCACCTACCCCGTGCCGAGCCATCCGGTCATCGGCCTTGCGGTCTCAGCCTCGATCCTGCGCCTGGGCACGCCCGAGCAGCGCCGCCGCCACCTGAAGGGCATCGCCGAGGCCACCGTGCTGTGGGGCGAGGGCTACACCGAGCCGCAGGCCGGCTCCGACCTCGCCTCGCTCACCACCCACGCCCACCGCGACGGCGACCATTGGGTGATCAACGGCCAGAAGACGCTGGGCACCGCCGCCCACTGGTGCCAGTGGATGTCCCTGCTGGCCCGCACCGATCCGAACTCGAAGAAGCATGCCGGCATCAGCTGCTTCCTGGTCCCGCTGGATACGCCCGGCATCACCATAACGCCGCTGCACAACATGGCCGACGGCCAGCAGAACGCGACCTACTTCGACAACGTCCGGGTTCCCGCCGACTGCCTGCTGGGAGACGAGGGGCAGGCCTGGAACCAGGTGTGGTTCGGCCAGGGCGGCGAGCGCATCGATCCGGCGGGGCCCGCGCCCGACCCCTGGTTCTACCGCCTCCTCAGATCGTTCCGGCTGATCCAGCGCTACGTCCGTGAGACCAAGCGCGGCGGCCGGCCGCTGGCCGAGGATCCGGTGGTCCGGCTGCAGCTCGCCGAGCTGGAGATGGGCCTGGAGATCTTCAAGATGCACACCCGCGAGAACTTCTCCAACGTCACGACCGGCAAGGTCCGCGCCGGCTCGCCGGTCCTTGTCAGCCACCTGCACCAGGCCTGGTACAAGGAGTTCTGGCCGAGGATGGCCCAGGTCTCCATGGAGATCATCGGCCCCATGTCGCAGATCGAGAGCGGCCCGTGGTCCGAGCTCGAGGGCGAGATCGAGCACGCCTTCCGCGCCTCCTTCGGCAACCACGCCGGCGGCGCTTCGCAGGTGAAGCGGATGGTCATGGCCACCCGCGGTCTCGGCCTGCCGCGCTAGGACCAGGGGGAAACAAGATGGCGATCGACCTGAACTTCGACGAACAGCAGGAGATGGTCCGCGACACCGCGCGGCAGTTCTTCGCGCAGCACAGCCCCATCGCGGTCGTGCGGCGCCACCGCAACGGCGAGGACGAGTTCCCGCAGGACCTCTGGCGGCGCATGGCCGAGCTCGGCTGGCTGGCCATGGGCCTGCCGGAGGCCCACGGCGGCTTCGAGAGCTCCTTCCTGGACAGCTTCGCGCTCGCCCAGGAGCTCGGCCGGAGCCTGGCGCCCGTGCCCTATCTGGAGACCTGGATCGGCGCCCAGCTGGTGGCCGAGCTCGGCAGCGAGGCCCAGAAGGCCGCGCTGCTGCCGCCGCTGGCGGAAGGCCAGCTGATTCTCACCCCGGCGGTGATGGAGGCCGACGGCCTCTATGGGCCCGAGGGCGTCACGCTCGTCGCCCGGCCGGACGGCGGCGGCTTCGTGCTCGACGGCGCCAAGACCCTGGTGGCCTATGCCGGCTCCGCGGCGCGGCTGATCGTGGCCGCCCGCACCGCGGCGGACGGGATCACCCTCTTCCTGGTGGATCCGAAGTCGCCGGGCGTCAGCTTGGAGCGCACGCCGAACACGGCGGGCCTGCCGCTCTACGCGGTCGTCTTCAAGGGCGCGAAGGCCGGCCCGGACGACGTGCTGGGACCGGTCGGCGGCGGCTGGCCGGCGCTGAACGAGACGCAGATGAAGGCCGCCGTCCTGCAATCGGCCATGGTGCAGGGCGCGGGCGAGCGGATCCTCGACTTCACCATCGATTACGCCCGCACCCGCGTCCAGTTCGGCGAGCAGATCGGCAAGCACCAGGCGGTTCAGTACCTGATCACCGACATCGCCATCCACGCGCACAACACCGGCCTGCTGGCGCTGCAAGCCGCCTGGCGGATCGCCGAGGGCCAGCCGTTCCTGCGTCAAGCCGCCTTCGCCAAGGCCGCCGCCGGCCGGGCCGCCCACGCCATGACCTTCGCCAGCCACGAGGTGCACGCCGGCATCGGCTTCATGGAGGACTACGACCTCCAGCTCTTCACCCGCCGCGGCAAGCACTGGGAGTTCAACCTGGGCGACCCCCGCTGGTGCCTGGAGCAGACGCAGGCCGCGTAGGGCGCTTTCTCAGCATCGCTCCCGAGGATCCGCGTGCCGGAGGGCCCTGGCTATAGTCGCGCGGATCGAGGCGCCGGAAACGTATCCCAGGTAGGTGGCGGCCTGATAGACGAACTCCTCCAGCTCCGGGACGGTGACGCCGTTGCGCAGGGCGACGGCCGTGTGCTCGGCCAGCGCCTCGTGGGCGCCGAGGCCCATCAGCAATCCCAGGGTGACGACGCTGCGATCCCGGCGGCTGAGGACGTGGGTACGTTCCCAGAGGTCGAAGTAGACGTTCTCCAGGGTCATATAGTCGAGCTCCGGAGCGAATACGTCCCTCGGCATCTCCGTGTCGCTGAGCGCCAGCAGCGGAGAGTCGGGCTCCATCTGCTTTAGGACCTCGCGGGCGATCGCCCGCTTCTCGCTGCCCGTCCGCTCCTTCCGGGCCACGTCGGCCTGGGGCAATGGCGCCTTTATGAGCTCGTGCTTGTCGAGGGCCGCGACGATCGACTGCATCGCCCAGGCGGCCGCGGGAGAGCCCACATAGGCCCGGGCATGGACGATGATCGCCTCCAGATCGGCCACCGTCGCGCCGTTGTAGATCGCGCCGGGCGCGTGGAACTGCAGCTCGAACTGGTTGCCGACGTTGCCGACGCCGATCATCAGGCTGACGTTCAGCAGGCTGCGGGTGCGCGCATCGATGACGTCGTTGCGGTCCCACATGTCGCAGTAGGAATCCTCCATCGCCATCAGCGAGGTGTCGCCGGAGAAGGCGCCTGGCGGAATATTGCCGCCGTGCATGCCGTTCGCCGTGCCCGGCAGCATTCGCTGGATGTTCCTGATCCCGATCTGGCGCTTTTCGCTGCCTTTGCGTTCCCGGCGGGCGAGCCCGGTGAGCGGTTGTCCGGTGGTCACTTGCTTCCTCCTGGTCGAGACGCAGCGGCCCGACCGATCGCGTGAAGACGCGCGGTGCGGGTGCGGCGGCGTTAAGGGCCCTCAGGCCTTGGCGAAGTCGGCGGGATCCGCGGAGAAGGTCACGCGCTGGTTGACCCGGTTGGCGGTGTAATCGGCCAACGCGTAGTGCTGCATTGTGAAGTTGTCCCACACCGCCACGTCGTTCTCCTGCCAGTGATGGTAGACGTAGAACTCCGGCATGCGGATCCAGTTGTAAAGGAACTGCAGGATCGCGTTGTTCTCGTACTTGTGCATGCCCTTGAGGAAGCGGGTGTAGGTCTCGTTGACGTAGATCGACTTCTCACCGGTGATCGGGTGCGTCAGGATTACCGGGTGCTCGACGGGCGGATAGCGCCGGATCTTGTCGAAGTAGGTCTGCTCGTCCCAGTTGCTCAGGTAGGAGCCCTCGCTATTGCCTCGGCCGTCCCAGTAGTGAACGGCGACCTTGTCCTCCAGGTAGCGCTTCATCGGCTCGGAGAGGCAGGTGTAGGCCTTTCGGGTGCAGGCGAAGCCGGTGTTCCCGCCGACCTCCGGACAGGTCTGGATCTGGATCATCGTGCCCATCGAGGGTTGGGCGAAGGTCGTGTTGTCGCTGTGCCAGAGGTTGGTGAGCGGCGGGCGCTTCTCGTCGATGGTGATGACGTCGACGCCGGGCTGGGCCTTCTCGACGAGGTGGCTGCCGAAGTCGGGCTTCCCAAAGATGCGCGCCACGTCCAGCTGCCGGTCGGGCGTGAGCTTCTTCTGATCCCGGAAGAACAGCACGCCGAAGCGCAGCCAGGCGTCGCGCAGCTTGGTCCGGACCACGTCGGAAAGATCGGCGCTGAGGTCCACTCCTTCCACACGGGCGGCGAAGTTCGGCATCAGCGGCACGATCCTGATCGGCGCAAATCGGTCCGGCTGCAGCGTTTCCGCGACGGGATTGATGAAGTTGATGCTCATCGGACGCTCCATCCCTACGACTAGTGTCATCGGCATTAGTGATGCCACTGGCATGTTAGTCAAGGGCGGGCCTGGTTGGGCGGACCTCGAGAGGCATCCGATACCTTGGCCCGAGGGGCTGGAAGTCAGAGTTGCTGAAGTCCCTGGAGAAGCGCGTCGAGCGCCTCGCCGGCTTCGGTCCGGGCCCGGTCGGGATCCTCGGCGTGAGCAATGAACAGGGCCGCTTCGTTGAAGCTGGCGGAGATCAGAAGCGCCAGCGCCCGGACCGGCCGAGGCTTGATCAGCTTGTCCCGGATCGCATTCTCGACCGCCTTGGTGATCGCGCCCAGGCCGTACTGGGTCTCCAACTCCCGCCAGCGGACCCAGCCGAGGATGGAGGGCGCGTCGATCAGCTTGATCTGCTGGATGTCCGGCTGGCGCATGTCGTCCAGCGCGATCTGCAGATCCTGCCGGAGCTGGGTCCAATGGTCCGGGCGCGTGGGCTCCCGGTGGCGCCGCGCCGCCTCGTCCATCATGTCCCGCTGGATGGCGTCGTACACCGCCAGGAACAGGGATTCCTTGTCCCCGAAGTGGTGGTAGAGCGCGCCGCGCGTCAGCCCGGCCTCGGCTGCGAACTCCCGGATGCCGACATTGTGGTAACCCCGCTCCGCGAACAGCTTGCGCGCAGCGGCGACGAGAGCGGCCCTGCTTTCTTCCCGGTGCTTCGTCCTCAGGCTCGGGGTCTGCATGGCTCCGGTATCGCAGCCCTTGACTCGCATGCCAACGTCATAACTCATGCCGATGACACCGAGATGCGCCTGCCGAGTCATACGGGTGCTGCGCCACGGCGGCTGAAAGCCGGAGGCGAGAAGGAGGAAACGCCATGGTCGACTTCGTCTTCTCCGCGGACTCCCACATCGTCGAGCCACCGGAGATGTGGCAGCAGCGGGTGGAGCCGCGCTTCCGGGACCGCGCGCCAAGAGTGGTGCGCAGCCTCAACGACCAGCCGGGCGAGTTCTACGTCTTCGAAGAGCTGAAGCCGATCGGCGTGACGCGCTTCTTCGGCGCCGGGCACCTGCACGAGCGGCAGAAGTGGCTGGCGTTCGAGGCCAATGGGTTCGACGCCGCGCCTCAGTCCGTCCGCGACCCCTCCGCCCGGCTGGTCGAACAGGACCGTGACGGCGTCGATGGAGAACTGCTCTTCCCGACGATGGGGATGGTCATTCTTGCCGCCAAGGACGACGAGCTGAAGGCGGCCTGTTTCCGGGCGGTGAACGCCCACCTGGCGGAATACTGCGCCTACGCTCCCAACCGCCTTGTCGGGGCCGGCGTGGTGAGCTTGCACGACGTGCCGACCGCGATCCGCGATCTGGAGGCGGCGGTGAAGATGGGGCTTCGCGGCGTTCTCGTGACGGGGTCGCCCGGCGCGGAGGGCTTCGGCGCCGCGCGCTTGGATCCGTTCTGGGCGGCCGCCCAGGAGATGGACATCCCGCTCACCATGCACGACCTCCAGGTGCGCGGCGAGGTGGCCTTCACCGGCGGCCAGCTGACCTTCTTCATGCTGCCGATGGAGATCCAGACCGCGCTGGCCGACATGATCGTCGGCGGGATCTTCGATCGCTTCCCCAAGCTGAAGGTCTGCTCTGCCGAGAACGATGTTGGCTGGCTGCCGCACTTCGTCCACCGGTTGGAGCACTTCGTCACAAAGATCGGCGCGCGGGAGCGGACGGTGCAACGCCTGCCCAGCGAAGTGGTTCGGGAGAACATCTGGGCGTCGACGCAGTTCGAGGGCAGCACCATTCTGGAGTACGTCTCCAAGGCGGTGGGCGCCGATCGGATCATGTGGGGCTCGGACTACCCGCATCCGGACTCCACCTTCCCGAACTCCCGCCGCTGGATCCAGGACTCGTCCGCCGGTCTGCCGCCCGCCGATGTGGCGAAGATCTTCGGCGGCAATGTCGCCGGGCTCTACAAGGTCGACGTGGACGCCCTGATGCGCGGCAAGGCGAGACCGGCGATGGCCTGAGTCGATCCGGCCTCAGCCCCGGTTCGGCTTCCAGTGGAAGGCGCACAGCTTGTTGCCGTCCAGGTCGCGAAAGTAGGCGAAATAGGCGCCGGCGGCTTCGGGGCCGCGCAGGCCCGGCGGCCCCTCGTCCGTGCCTCCGAGCTCCAGCGCCTTGGCGTGGAAGGCGTCCACCTCGGCGCGGCTCTTCAAGGGAAAGCCCGCCATGGTTCCGTTGCCGATGGTGGCCGGCGCTTCGTCGAACGGCCTGACCACGCCGAAGATGCCCTCGTCGATGTCGCCGTAGAGCGCGCCGCCGGTCGGGTTGTCGAAGAGCTTGCGCATCCCGATGCTGCCGAGCAGCGCCTCGTAAAAGGCCTGGGCTTCCTCCAGCCGGTTCGAGCCGACCATTGCGTAGAGCTGCATCATGCTTCCCCTTTCACCGGCGCCTCGGCCCGCCAGCCGAGCAGGACCTTGCGCATGTCGCCCTGGGCGCGGATCGACACCGCCAACAAATAGGCGAGCGTGAAGACGCCGCCGAGGTTGATGGCCAGGAGGCCGCAGATCAGGCCGACGAACCAGGGCCGCGAGCGGTAGACCATCCAGGCCGCGACCAGCAGCAGGTGCAGTCCGAAATCGGTGTTGAACTGCGCCCGCCATGGATGGCCGAGGTCGCCTAAGAAGACCTCCCCGGCCGCGCCGAACCCCATCTGCCGCACCGCCTGGACCGAGACGTAGATCAGCAGCGCCCAGCCAAGCGCGAGCAGCACCCGGAAGATGTTGGTTCCCATACGCATGTCGCCCCCCTTGCCCGCGGTCAGCCCGCCTGGCCGGGCAGCGTCAGCGCGCCCTGCGCATCCAGCGGCATGTGCGGGCTCCAGACCACTTCCCAGCTGTTGCCCTCCGGATCGGCGAAGTAGCCGGTGTAGAGGCCGCCGTCGCGGTCGCGGACGCCGCTCGTCTGCGTCGCCCCGGCCTTGATCGCCCGCTGGTAGATCTCGTCGACCTTCACCTTGGACTCGACGAAGACTGCCAGCGAGGTCTTGGAGCCCTGACTCAGCTGTTCGCCGCGCTCCTGCGCGAGGTAGCCGCCGTTGAGGAACACCAGGACCGCATGGCCGACCCGGTAGAGCACCGAAGCCTCGTTCGCCGGCATCCAGGGCGTCCAGCCCAGGCCGTCCTCATAGAAGGCCCGCAGCTTGGGGATGTCTTGCGCGCCGGTCATGATCATGCTGACCCGTTGATCCATGGCTCTGGTCCTCCCATACGTTTCGCCGGACAATGGCCTGCGAAATTTGGGCATCCCGAATGGATGAAGTCAATCCTTCCCGCCGCTGGACCCAGCGCCGCGACAGCGCGCGCGCCCAGCGCGCCGAGCTGACCCGCCAGGCGCTGATCGCCGCGGCGCGCGAGCTCTTCACCGAGCAGGGCTTCCATGCGGTGGGCGTGCGGGACATCACCGCCCGCGCCGGCGTGTCCCGCGGCGCGCTCTCGCATCACTTCGCCGACAAGGAAGCCCTGTTCCTGGCTGTGTTCGAGGCGGTGGAGCAGGAGTTGATCGCCGAGGCGGGCGCCGCCCTCTCGGGAACTTCCGCCGACCCGTGGACGCAGTTCCGCACCGGCATCCAGCGCTACCTGGACGCCGCGGCCACACGGGCGGACGTGCAGCGCATCACCCTGGTGGACGGGCCCGCGGTGCTGGGCTGGGCGCGGTGGCGCAAGCTCGAGGAGGGCTTCAGCCTCGGCGCCCTGACGGCGGTGCTGCAGAGCGCCATGGACCTGGGCCGCGTGCGGCAGCGGCCGGTGGAGCCGCTCGCACACCTGATCCTGGGCAGCGTGATGGAAGCGGCGCTGCTGATCGCCCACTCGGATGAACCGGAGCAGCGCCGCTACGAGGTCGGCCAGGCGCTCGACGATCTGCTCGGCGGACTGGCGTGAGCTGACTGCGGCTCGGCCTCAGGATCTCGCCTTGGCGAACCGCGCGCGTTCCTCCGCCCGCAGGGCCTCGGCGTCGAACGCCACGCGCGCGGCGATGGCTTCGGCCCGGGCGAACAGCAAAGGGTCGACCTTCAGGCCCGAGGCGGCGGCGTTCTGGTCGACCTGTTCCGGGCGGCTGGCGCCGGCGATCGCGGCGGCGACATTGGGCTCGCGCAGCACCCAGGCGAGCGCGAACTGGGCGAGGCTCACGCCCGCCGCCTCCGCCAACCCCTTCAGCTCCGCGGCGGTCGCGACGATGTCGTCGGCCAGCCAGCGGCCCATGAACTTGCCCATCTCCGGGCTGGCCGCGCGGGAGTCGGCCGGCGGCGCCGCGCCCGGCTGGTATTTGCCGCTGAGCACGCCCTGCGCCAGGGGCGAGAAGACGATCTGCGAGTTGCCGAGCTCGCGGCAGAGCGGGATCACGCCATTCTCGGGCTGACGCCAGAGCAGCGAGTACTGCGGCTGGCTGGAGACGAACCGTTCGACCCCCGGCAGCTCCGCCGCCGCGCGGATCTGCGCCGGCGTCCATTCCGAGAAGCCGATGTAGCGCACCTTGCCGGCGCGCACCGCCGCGCTCAGCGCCTCCAGGGTCTCCTCCAGCGGCGTCTCCTCGTCGTAGCGGTGGCACTGGTAGAGGTCGAGGTGGTCGGTGCGGAGCCGCTTCAGCGAGGCGTCGAGCTGCTTTTCGATCTGCGCCCGCGAAAGGCCGCGGTCATCCGGGCCCATCGGGAAGTAGACCTTGGTCGCCAGCACATAGCTGTCGCGCGGCCGGCCCGTCAGGATCTCGCCGAGCGCGCTCTCCGACGCGCCCAGGCCGTAGAGGTTGGCTGTGTCGATGAAGTTGATCCCGACCTCGAAGGCGCGGTCGACGCAGGCCCGGGCCCGCTCGAACCCGCCGTCGCCATAGGTCGTCAGCCAGGCGCCATAGGCGATCTCCGAGACCCTCAGGTCGCTCGTTCCCAGCCGGCGGTATTCCATCGCAGTCTCTCCCCAGGGCGTGCGCCTTGGGGGATCATAGGCGCGGGAGCCCTCAGGAATCGACCACGGCGTCGGCGCCGCGCGCCGCGAACTGGCGCACCGCGCGCGCGGCGCGGTCGCAGGACCGCTCGTCGGTGAGGTCGAAGCTGTAGTCGAACAGCGCCTGCTGCGTCGGCAGGTAGTCGGCGTGGGTCCGCGTGGCTTCGCGCAGCGCCCGGTCCAGGTCCGCCACCTCGGTGATCACGCGCCCGGCCTTCCAGTGCGCGAAGTTGGGATCGTCGGCGTAGGCGCGACGGTTCGGATCGAGGAAGACGCACGGCCGCGGCTCGCGCAGGAACTCGTAGACCTGGCTCGAGACGTCGCCCAGGTAGATGTCCGCGGCGCTGGTGTAGGTCATGTCGGTGCAGGCCGCGCTGCCAAGGTCGATCAGGATGTTCGGCTCGGCATGCAGCGCCGGATCGATGCGCCCGGGAACCGCGACCCGCAGCCGGTCGATGCTGACCGTCACCGGCCGGGCGAACAGCATCACGTGCGGGGCGAAGATCAGGTTGTAATCGGGGTTGCCGCGAAAGTAGTCGAGCACGGAGCGGCCCTGGGCGTACCACGACGACAGGTGCGGCGACGCGTGCGGATTGTAGAGCACGGTGGGCTTGCCGTTGGCCTGCAGCGGCAGGCGCTTGGGCGGCGGCACGATGTCGAACTTCGGATAGCCCACGATGGAGATCGCCCGCGGGTCGACGCCGGCCTCGGCGGTGAGCCGGTCGGCGATCTTGCGGCCGGAGGCGAGCACGTGGTCGAACCTGCGGCTGGCCGGGTCGAAGCCGATCGCGCGGTCGCCGGCGCCGTGGCGCGTGTGCACGATGCGCAGCCTGTCGAGCCCGTGGCGGGTCTTCAGCAGCAGCGAGGTCTTCTCCGCCACCACCAGCACGTCCAGCGCGCGGAAGAAGTCGAGGTTGTCGCCGTAGATGGCCAACTTGCCCACCGGCAGGATCGGCTCGAGCAGGCGCTGGACACGGCGGCCGAAGCTGGGCCTGGCCTCGAGCGAGACGAGCTCGACCTGTCGCGGCAGGACGCCGCGCGACAGGCGCAGCACCTCGGCGCGGAGGCGCCGGTTGGTGGTCGCCAGGACGACCTGCAGCTCGGGCGCCTGGCGGGCCAGCGACAGGGCGATCGGCAGGCTGTGGGCGACCTGGTGCGCCTGGTCGTGGTTGAAGAGGAAGCCGACGCGCATCGAGCCCCTCTATGCCGCACCAGCGTGTGCGCGTCATGACAACTTGTCGCAGGCGGCCGCCGGGTCGGCCTGCGGCCGCGGCCCAGGTTTGCGTCGGCCCTTGCCTCGGCGGGGCGAGCTTCGCCATTGTGCGCCGCAGACAAGCGGGGGATACGCGAGATGACAGGACGGCGCATGGCGCTCGCGGCGGCGGGCGCGGCCTTGCTGCTGGTGGCTGGCTGCCATCGGGGCGGAGACGGCGCTGCCGTTGATCCCGCGGACTGGCCGGCCTTCGGCCGCACTCCCGGCGCGCAGGACTATAGCCCGCTGACCGCGATCAACGCCGCCAACGTGCGAAAGCTCGGCCTGGCGTGGTCCTACGACCTGGAGCCGGCGCAAAACATGACCGCGCCGGTCGAGGCGGACGGCGTCGTCTACGTCTCCAATGGCCAGAGCATCGTGACCGCGCTGGAGGCGGCGAGCGGCAAGCTCCTTTGGCGCTACGACCCGCAGGTGGGCCAGGTGGCCGGCGCCAAGCTGCGGCGCGCCTGGGGAAGCCGGGGCCTGGCGTTCGACGACGGCCGGGTGTTCGTCGGGACCCAGGACGGGCGTCTCATCGCGCTGGACGCCAAGACCGGCAAGCTGGACTGGA
>JAQGIJ010000151.1 GCA_028291285.1 Phenylobacterium sp.
ATTTCGGAGGTGGCGGCCGGGATCGCCAAGGCCCGCGCCGGCCAGGCCGCGCGCCAGGTCGGCCCGATCGGCCACGCCGTGCTGGGCGCCATCGGCATCAGCCAGGAGCACGAGCTGCACCGCTACACCCGCGCCCTGCAGCAGCTGCGCCTGCGCCACGGCGGCGAGACCTGGTGGATGCGCAAGGTCGGCGACTGGGCCATCGCCAGCAACGACGACTTCGTGACCCTGGCGCGGAGCGTCTGAGCTTCTAGCCCTCTCCCCGGCGGGGAGAGGGGATTGGCTCCTACGCGCCCTTGAACACCGGGACACGCTTCTCCAGCAGGGCGTTGACGCCTTCCATGTGGTCTTCGGTGAGGTGGCTGATGGCCTGGGCTGCGGCGCTCAGCTCCAGCAGGGTGTCGTAGCTGGCGGTCTGGCTCTGCTTGAGCAGGGCCTTGGCGAGCCGCAGCGCATGCGGCGGCTGGACCGCGATCTTCTCGGCCAGCTTCATCGCCTCGTCCATCAGCTGGTCGGCCGGGACCACCTTGCTGACCAGGCCCCATTCCGCCGCGGTGGCCGCGTCGATGACGTCGCCGGTGAACAGCAGCTCGCAGGCGCGGCTCATGCCGATGGTCCGGGGCAGCAGCCAGGCGCCGCCGTCGCCGGGGATCAGCCCCAGTTTCAGGAAGGTGACGCCGAACTTCGCGCTGTCGGCGGCGATGCGGATGTCGGTCATGCAGGCCACGTCGCAGCCCAGGCCAATGGCCGCTCCGTTGACCGCGGCGATGGAGGGCACCTCGAGCGCGTAGAGCGAGCGGACGATGCGGTGGATGTTGTTGCGGTACTTGTCGCGCAGCTCGACCGCCGAGCCGCCGAAGTCGCCGCTCTTGGCCTTCATCGCCTTCACGTCGCCGCCGGCGGAGAAGGCGCGGCCGGCGCCGGTGAGGATGGCGCAGCGGATCTCGCGGTCGCCGTTGATCTCGGCGCAGGCGGCTGCCACCTGGTCGCCGTCGCCGGGCGAGCCCAGGGCGTTCATCGACTCGGGACGGTTGAGGGTGAGCAGCGCGATGGGCCCGCGCTTTTCGAGGGTGATCATGCTCATCGTGTTTCCGTCCCTTGGTTCAAGCGGCTTCGAAGATGGCGGCGACGCCCTGGCCGCCGCCGACGCACATGGTCTCCAGGCCATAGCGGCCTTTGCGGCGCTTCAGCTCGTGCAGCAGGGTGGTCATAATCCGCACGCCGGTGGCGCCGATCGGGTGGCCCAGCGAAATGGCCGAGCCGTTGACGTTCAGCCGGGAGCGGTCGTCCCAGTCCCAGCCCTTCAGCACCGCCAGCACCTGGCAGGCGAAGGCCTCATTGATCTCCACCAGGTCCATGTCGTCGAAGGTAAGCCCGGTGCGCTCGAAGAGCCGCTTCGTCGCCGGAACCGGCCCGATGCCCATGGTCGCCGGATGGCAGCCCGCGGCCGCCCAGCCGACGAGGTAGCCCATCGGCTCCAGCCCAAGCTCGGCCAGCTTCTCCTCGGCCACCACCAGGCAGGCGGCGGCCGCGTCGTTCTGCTGGCTGGAGTTGCCGGCGGTGACCGTGCCGTCCTTCATCAGCGGCTTCAGCGCCGCCAGGCTCTCGGCCGTGGTGTCGCCGCGCACGCCCTCGTCCTTGTCGAAGGCGGCGGGCGCGCCGCGCTTCTGCGGGACCTCGATCGGGATCACCTCCTCGGTGAACTTGCCGTCGGTCCAGGCCCGGGCGGCGCGATGCTGGCTCTCGGCGGCGAAGGCGTCGGCCTGTTCGCGCGTGATCTGGTAGTTGCGGGCGAGGTTCTCGGCGGTCTCGATCATGCCGCTGATCACGCCGAACCGCTCCACCGGCTGCGAGCGCTCGCGGCCCCGGTCGAGACGGTCGTAGAGCATCGTCGAGCCGGAGCGCGCGCCGCCGCGCATGGCGGTCGAGTAGTACTCGATGTTGCTCATGCTCTCGACGCCGCCGGCCACCACCACGTCCGCCGCGCCGGTCTGCACCATCATGGCCGCGGTGGCGATCGACTGCAGCCCGCCGCCGCAGCGGCGGTCGAGCTGCATGCCCGGAACCTCGATCGGCAAGTCGGCCGCCAGGGCGGCCCAGCGGCCGATGCAGGGCGCCTCGGAGTTGGCGTAGCTCTGGGCGAAGACCACGTCCTCGATCCTCGCCGGGTCGATCCCGGAGCGCTGGACGAGCGCGCGCAGCACCGCCGCCGCCAGGGCCTCGGCGGGCAATGGCTGCAGGGCGCCCAGGAACTTGCCGACCGGGGTGCGGACGGGGCTGACGATGGCGGCGCGGCGCATGGTGGCCTCAGACAGGATCGTAGGGGAAGACCGCCGCGGAGACTTCCAGCGGCGTGTAGGCCGGCGCCATGGCGGCGAAGGCGTGGGCGTTGAGCGCCTCGGCCGTCCAGCCCTCCAGGCGCGCCACCAGCTTGACCGGGCGGGGCTGGTTGAACAGCGCCACCTCGTTTCCGCGCACGGCGAAGATCTGGCCGGACGTGCCGGCGCTGCCGGGGGAGGCCAGCGCGATGGCGAGCGGCGCCACTTGGTCGGCGCGCATGCCTTCCTGGAAGCGCTTCACGCGCTGGGCGGAGGCCTCGTCGGTCACCGGGATGGTGGCGATCATGCGGGTCCAGGCGAACGGGGCGATGATGTTGGAGCGCACGCCCTTGGGCGCACCTTCCAGCGCCAGGATCTTGGAGAGCCCGACCACGCCCATCTTGGCGGCGGCGTAGTTCGCCTGGCCAATGTTGCCGATCAGGCCGGAGGTCGAGGTGAAGAGGACGAAGGAGCCTTCGCCCTGCTCGCGGAAGTGCTCCACCGCGGCGCGGGCCACGTTGAAGGCGCCGCGCAGGTGGACCTGGACCACCGCGTCCCAGTCCTCCTCGCTCATCTTGTGGAACATGCCGTCGCGCAGGATGCCGGCCGGGTTGATCACTGCGTGCAGCCCGCCGAGCTCGTCTTTGGCCTGCTGCACCATTCCCTTGACGCTGGCCATGGAGGCGACGCTCTCGGAGTTGTGCGCCGCCTGGCCACCCAAAGCGCGGATCTCGTTGGCCACGGCCTCGGCCGGGCCCGCCGAGCCCTCGTCCTTGCCGCCGACGCCGGCGCCCAGGTCGTTCACCATCACCTTGGCGCCCTCGCGCGCCGCCAGCAGCGCGCATTCGCGGCCGATGCCGTTCCCGCCGCCGGTGACCAGCACCACCTTGCCGTCCAACACACCCATCTCGAGATCTCCCTGAATTCGTTTCGTCGGCCGTGCGGCCGGTCAGTAGCTGCGGGGCATGCCGAGCACGTTCTGACCGAGGTAGGCCAGGATCAGGTTCGTCGAGACCGGCGCCACCTGGTAGAGGCGGGTCTCCCGGAACTTGCGCTCGATGTCGAACTCCTCGGCGAAGGCGAAGCCGCCGTACGCCTGCACGCAGGCCTCCGCCGCGGCCCAACTGGCCTCCGACGCCAGCATCTTGCCGATGTTCGCCTCCTCGCCGATCGGCAGGCCCGCATCGAAGCGCTCGCCGGCCTCCTTCACCATCAGCTCAGCGGCGCGGAACTGAGCGTAGGCCCGCGCGATCGGGAACTGGATCGACTGGTTGGCGCCCAGCGGGCGGCCGAACACCTGGCGCTCGGAGACATATTTCGAGGCCTTGTCGATGAACCACTCGGCGTCGCCCAGGCACTCGGCCGCGATCAGGCTGCGCTCTGCGTTCATGCCGTCGAGGATGTATTTGAACCCCTGGCCCTCATTGCCGATCAGGTTCTCCGCCGGGACCCGCACGCCGTCGAAGAAGACCTCGGTGGTGGCGTGGTTCATCATGGTGCGGATCGGCCGGATGGTCAGCGTGCCCGCGGCGCGGGCGGCGTTCATGTCGAGCATGAACACCGACAGCCCGTCGCCCTTCTTCGCCACCTGCTCTTTGGGCGTGGTGCGGGCGAGGAGGATCATGAAGTCGGAGTGCTCGGCGCGGCTGGTCCAGATCTTCTGGCCGTTGACCACATAGTCGTCGCCCTCGCGCACGGCGGTGGTGGAGAGCGCCAGCGTCTCGGAGCCTGATCCGGGCTCGGTGACGCCGAACGCCTGCAGGCGGAGTTCGCCGGCGGCGATCTTCGGCAGCCACTTCTCTTTCTGCTCCGCGCTGCCGTGCTTGAGCAGGGTGCCCATGGTGTACATCTGGGCGTGGGCGGCGGCGGCGTTGCAGCCGTTCTTGTGGATCTCCTGCAGGATGGCGCAGGCGGCGCGCAGGCCAAGCCCGCTGCCGCCGTATTCCTCCGGGATCAGGGCGCCCAGGAAGCCTTCCTCGGTGATCGCTCGCACGAAGGCGGTCGGATAGGCGCGCTCACGGTCCAGCTCGCGCCAGTACTCGCCCGGAAAGCGCTGGCAGAGCGCGGCGACGGCGTCGCGGATCGCGACAAGATCAGCTTCGTCGGTCATGTGGATCCTGATGAAAGCGCGCCCGGCATAGCGACGCCCCGCCGTCGCCGCAACCTCACGCAGCAGGAGGCGCCTCTCAGGCGGTCGGGCGCGCCGTCCACCAGCGGCGGAGCGCGACCACGCCCCAGACCGCCTCCACCAGGCCGAACGGCCAGGCGCCCTGCGCAAAGCCATAGGCCGAGCCCAGCCAGCAGGCGAAGGCGAAGCCCAGGATCCACCAGTCGGACCGGCGCTCCAGCGCATAGCAGACCAGCATGGCGGTGACGGCGAAGAGCCCGAAGAGGCTGAGGCGACTCATCGCCCGAGCCTAGCGCGGCGGCGGCCCACCGCCACCTGATCTCGACGCGGGCCGGATTCCCTCTAAGACAGCGGCCGACGACAGCTTGAGGGAGATTGCGCGTGGCGCCCGATCCAGAGACCGGCCCCGGCCCGCTCGCCGGCGTGCGAATCCTCGACCTTTCGCGCGTGCTGGCCGGGCCCTGGTGCACCCAGTGCTTCGCCGACTTCGGCGCGGACGTCCTGAAGGTCGAGGAGCCCACCGGTGGCGACGAGACCCGCACCTGGGGCCCGCCGTTCATGGACGACATGGCCGCCTACTACACCTGCGCCAACCGCTCCAAGCGCAGCTTGGCGCTCGACCTGAAGGATCCCGAAGGCGTGGCGATGGTGCGCCGGCTGGCCGCCGTGGCCGACGTGCTGGTGGAGAACTTCAAGCTCGGCACGATGGAGCGGTTCGGCCTGGACGCCGCCAGCCTGCAGGCCGCCAACCCCGGCCTGATCATCTGCTCCATCTCCGGCTACGGCCGCGACGGGCCGAACGCCGACCGCGCCGGCTACGACTTCGTCATCCAGGCGGAGAGCGGGCTGATGTCGATCACCGGCGACGTGGCCGGGCCGCCGACCAAGGTGGGCGTGGCGGTGTCGGACCTGACCACCGGCCTCTACGCCTCCCAGGCGATCCTCGCGGCGCTGTTCGAGCGCACGCGGACGGGCAAGGGGCGGGTCATCGACATCGCCCTCTTCGACTGCCAGCTGGCGGCGCTGGCCAATGTCGCGGCAAACGTGCTGGCCACCGGCGCGCCGGCTGGGCGCTACGGAAACGCCCACGCCAATGTGGTCCCCTACGAGGTGTTCGCGACCGCCGACGTGGCCATGGCGCTGGCCATCGGCAACGACCGCCAGTTCCGCACCCTCTGCGAAAAGGCGCTGGAGGCGCCTGAGCTCGCCGCTGACCCGCGCTTCGCCACCAACGCCCTGCGCTCGGTGAACCGCGCGGTGCTGATCCCGAGGCTCGGCGAGATCCTCATCCGGCAAACGGCCGCGGAGTGGGTGGAGCGCCTGCGCGCCTACAGCCTGCCCGCCGGGCCGGTGCAAAGCGTGCTCGAGGCGCTGACCTCGCCGCAGGCGCAGGGCCGAGGACTGGTGCAGAGCCTGCCGGGCGAGACCGAGCCGGTCCGCTTCGTGCGGCATCCGGCGCGCTTTTCCGGCGGGCTGCCGCCCGCCCGCCGGCCGCCGCGCATCGGCGAGGGCGGAGAGGCGGCGGCGGCCGAGTGGCTGGCCGACGGCGCATAAACCGCTTCTCAACGTCGCTCGGCTAGGCTCGCGGCCGAGCGTCCTGGAGAATCCGCGTCCCGATGAGCCGCAGCCTGCCCAAGGCCAGTCTCCGCCCAGACGACCTTGCCGCGCTCAAGGTCCTGGTGGTGGACGACAACGCAAACGTCCAGCGGCTGATCAGCGACGTGCTGCGCGCCGGCGGCGTGGGACAGGTGGAGACCGCCAACGACGGCGTGCACGCCCGCGCCATGCTGGTCCGCTGGGACCCGCACATCGTCTTCTCCGACTGGACCATGCCGGTGATGGGCGGGCTGGAGCTGACCCGCTCGATCCGCCGCGCCGCCGTGCAGACGGACCGCCGCGTCCCCAACCCGCAGGTGCCGGTGATCATCGTCACCGGCCACCGCAACGAGGCCGACGTGCAGCTGGCGCGCAAGGCCGGCGTGAACGAGTTCGTGATCAAGCCCTTCACGCCCGCGGCCCTGCTCTCGCGCATCCAGCTGGTGCTGGCCAAGCCCCGGCCGTTCATCATCAGCGAGGACTACATCGGCCCGGACCGCCGCCGCCGCGTCGAGCTCAGCTATTCGGGGCCGCTGCGCCGGACGAGCGATCCGGAGGAAGTGGTGGACGAGATGGAGCGCACCGCCACGCGCGAGACCATCAGCGTCGAGCTGGAGGCGCTGCGCGCGCTCATCGCCGCGCGCGGCGGCGTCGACCGCGACACCCTGAAGATGACCTACCGGGTGATGCAGCACACCAGCTTCCGCGCCCGCCAGGTGCGCGACGCCACGGTGCAGCGCGCCTCCGCGCTGCTGATGGACTACGTCGAGGCCATGGGCGGGCCCGAGCACTGCGACGCCGAGGTGCTCGACGTGCACTTCCGCGCCATGAGCCAGCTCCTGGAGATGGACGCCGGCCAGGCCGAGGACGCCGCCAGCGTCGTGGCCCACCTCAGCGCCGTGGTGAAGGGCAAGATCGCCCTGCGGCCGCGCATCAAGGCGGCCTAAAGCCCCGGCGCGCCCGCTCGGTCACGGCCTCCAGCCGCCCGCCGCGATTCAGGTGAACAGGAAGTCGCCGGCGCCGACCTGGCTCACGCCGGCCACCAGGATCGAATTGTTCGCGTCGAACTGCAGCATCACGCCCTGGGCGGTCTGCTGGATCACGCCGGCAAGGTCGGCGAAGCTGTGGAAGGCGGTCTGGTGCAGCTCGATGTGGTCCTTGCCGGGCTGGAAGTCTTCGATCACGTCGTGGCCGTTGGCGGCGGCGAACTCGAACACGTCGGCGCCGGTGGTCGCGTGCGGCGAGACCGTGGCGGCGTCGCCCCACATGCGGTCGTCGGCGCCCTGGCCGCTGATCAGCCGGTC
>JAQGIJ010000183.1 GCA_028291285.1 Phenylobacterium sp.
ACTTCGCCGCCATCGAGAAGGCGCTGCACCACAACGCCGTCTCCGAGCGGATCCGCGGCGGCTCGACCATCTCCCAGCAGACCGCCAAGAACGTCTTCCTGTGGCCGAACCGCGACTGGGACAGGAAGGGGCTG
Organism: Phenylobacterium sp.; assembly: GCA_028291285.1. Next base: position 135 of record JAQGIJ010000183.1, read on the forward strand.
GAGACCTGGTTCAAGGTGATCATCGAGACCCTGTGGGGCAAGCAGAGGATCATGGAGGTCTACCTGAACTCCATCGAATGGGGCCCGGGCGTCTACGGCGCCGAGGCCGCCGCCCAGCACGCCTTCGGGGTCAGCGCCCGGCGGCTCTCCCCGCCGCAGGCCGCGCGCCTGGCGGCCATCATCCCCAAGCCGCTCGCCTGGCGCGCCGCCGCCCCCGGCCCCTACGTCCGCCGCCGCTCCGGGACCATCGTCGCCCGCGCCGGCGTGGTGCGGCGCGACGACCTGGATTCGTGCGTCGGCTAGCGCCGGCGGCCCATCAGGCCGAACAGCTTCGGCAGGGCGAAGCCGGCGAAGACGCAGACCAGCGCGATCAGGAACAGCAGGTTCATCGTCGGTCACCGGCATCCACGGCCTCATGCGCCGCGGGTCTCTAGCGGCCGGCGGCCCCAGGTCGTTCCCAACTTCGCCGGGAGCTCGCGTCTGGCGACCCCCGCCTGAACGAATGGACCCAGCCACGCGTTAGGCTGCATGCACCCCGAAAGGAAACGCCCTTGAAACTCATCCTCACCACCGCGCTCGCCGCGGCCGTCGCGCTGTCCGCCGCCGCCGCCAGCGCCCAGCCGGCGCCCTACGACCAGCCCCGCCACGACCAGCCGCCCGTGGACCAGCAGCGGATGGACCAGCAGCGCATGGATCAACAGCGCATGGACCAGCACCGCACGGATCAGCAGCGGATGGATCAGCAGCGCTCCGACCAGCGGATGGGCGACCATCGCAGCATGCGCCAGGACACCACCTCCTATCGCCAGCAGACCCGCCACCACCGCCACCGCACCTGCTACGTTCGCCACCACCAGCGCGTCTGCAGCTGGCGCTAGCGGCCCGGGGGGCGGGCGCCGCTCGCCCCCTGAATGCCGGGAAGCGCCACGGTTCATCGGCGGTTCAGCGCCGCCTCGCCAATCTTCCCCCGCCACGCAAGGCCCGGAGGATCGCGCCATGACCAAGACAACCATCGCCCGGGTGCTCGCCGTGGCCGCCGTCGGCCTGACGACGGCCGCCGCCCCGGCGCTCGCCCAGGCCCACGACGACCGCCCCTACGGCTATGACGACGGCTGCAGCGGCCGCATCCACAACAGCGGGACCACCGGCGCCCTGCTGGGCGGGCTGGCCGGCGCTTTGATCGGCTCCAACGTCGCCCACCGCGGCGGCCGCACCGGCGGCGCGCTGATCGGCGCCGCGGCCGGCGCGGCGGTGGGCTCCAACATCGCCCGCAGCTCCACAAAGCAGTCCTGCCGCGGCCCCGGCTACCGCACGTCCTACCGCACCGCCTACCGCTACGACGGCTATCAGCCCGGCTACGCCGACCCGGGCTACGGTTACGGCTACGACAGCTATCCCGCCTACGACAGCTACCCCGCCTACGACAGCTACCCCGCCTACAGCGGCTACTCGAGCTACGGCTACGACCGCGGCCACGACGAGCATCACGACCGCGGCGAGCACCGCGGCTGGTCCAAGCATCACGGCCACGGCCACGGCCACGACGACGAGGGCGACGGCGACTGACTTCGCCCCCCCCACCACCCACTCGCCGTACGTGCGGTGAGCCAAACGGCGGGTCGCGCGTTGTATCGGTCACATGAAAAAAGCCTCAGAATACCGTCATCACGCCAGGGAATGCCGTGAACTCGCCGCCAAGATGGAGCTCGGCGAACACCGCGATCAGCTGCTGAGCATGGCCCGGCACTGGGAAAACCTCGCCAAGGATCGCACCGCGCTCATCGGTCTGCACCCCGAGCTGGCGCTCGACGGCGAACAGGACGAAGAGCACCCGTCGCCACCGCAGCCGTAGCGCTCCCTGGTTCGTCATCCCCCGCCCGACCGGAGGATGACGGTCGAGTTGGGACGCCTTCAGTCGTCCTCCTCGTCCCATCCCGGCGGCGGATGGCGCTTCAGGAAGGCCGTCTCGCCCGGTTCGAGCGCCCGGCCCAGCTCCGGCACGACGCTGTCCCCATAGCGCTTGATGTAGACGGTCATGCCGCCGCCCTGCCACTGGCGGTCCAGCTCCTGCGGCTTCAGCCGCCCGAACCGCTTGGGCGCCAGCGCCGCCGCCATCCAGCGCAGCTGGCCGAGCTGCACCTGCGTCGCCTTGGCGGTCTCCGGCGTCACCCCGCAGGCGATCTCCCAGCCCAGGTCGCAGAACCGCTCGGCCTGGATCTCGCGCGCCACCCGCATCGCCTCGGCGAACTCCGGATATTGCCGGCGCCAATAGTAGAGCGTCGAAAAGCACGGCATCGCCGGGTCGGCGCAGATCGCGCTCACCGCCTCGCCCTCGCACATCCGCCGGAACACCTCGTCCGCCGCCGCCTGGCAAAAGCTCGACAGCCGCCCGTTGGTCCGCCCCACCCCGCCGGCCACCCGCGCCGCCTGGAACGCGGCGGCGAACTTCGGCATCTCCTGCACCCAGCGCCACAACGTCGCCCGCGACGGCATGCCGGGCTCGGCGCAGATCGCCATCTGGCTCTCGCCCGCCGCCACCCGCGAACAGATCGCCCGCCCCAGCCCGGCGGTGAACTTCACCGCCGGGCGCGCAGGTTTCCTGCGCTGCGCCGCCCTACCTCCCCCGCCTGCAGGCGGGGGAGGGGGACCATCGGCCGAAGAGCCGATGGGGGAGGGGGCAAGCCGCCGCACGGCGCCCTCGTCGCTTTCATCCAGGCGGATTGTCCTGAGGTCGCACCGCCTCTCCCCGCGTCGCGGGGCGAGGGTAGGGTGAGGGGCGGCTGGCCCGGGCGCCGCCACCGATATCCGCGCGAGGGCCCCACGCGCAGCTCCGACCGATACCCAGATCTACCCGAAAACGCGCGCGATTGTCAAGAACAATAAGAGAACATAGACTACCG
>JAQGIJ010000196.1 GCA_028291285.1 Phenylobacterium sp.
TAGGGCAAGGCGCGGCGGCCGAGCGCTTCGATCTCCGCCGCCACGCGCTCACAGGCGTCGAGCTTGCGGCTCGCCACCACCACGTCGGCGCCGGCGCGTGCGAAGCCCAGCGCCATGGCCCGGCCGAGGCCGCGGCTGCCGCCGGTGACCAGGGCCACCTTCCCCGTTAGGTCGAACAGGTTCTGCATGCGCGACGGTTCAGGCGCTCTCGCCTCACCACCCCGCCAAGTCCGCCGCGCGGGCTCGGTGTTCGGCGGGGCTGCCCAGCCAGGCGTAGTCGAACATCGAGCGGCGCAGCCAGATGTGCGCCGAATGCTCCCAGGTGTAGCCGATGCCGCCGTAGGCCTCGGTGGCCGTGCGTGCGACGCTGGAGAAGGCCTCGACGATGTGCGCCTTCGCCGTCGAGGCGGTCTGCGGAGAGTCCGCCGGCGCCTGGTCGAAGGTCGCCGCCGCGTGGCGGTACATCGGCCCGTTAGGAGCCACCGTCAGGGCCAGGTCGGCCAGCTTGTGCTTCACCGCCTGGAAGGCGGCGATCGGCTTGCCGAACTGCACCCGGGTCTTGGAGTAGTCGACGATGTCCTCGACCATCCGCTCCGCGCCGCCTTGCGCGTCGGCGGCGGTGAGCACCAGGGCGGCGTCCACCAGATCGGCCCCGAAGGCGCCGTCCAGCAGCTCGGCCGGGGCGTTCTCCAGCGAAAGCCGGCCCACCGGACGCGTGCGGTCGGTGGACGCCCAGAGGCTCTTGGTCACCCCCGGCGCATTGGCCTCGACCAGGGCCAGGCGGCCGCCGGCCAGGCCGACGATGAAGACGTCCGCCTCATTGAGGCCCATGACGTAGTCCTTGTCGCCGGTGAGGCGCGGCTCGGCGGCGAGCTTCCAGGCCTCGGCGCTCCAGGCCGCGCCTTCCATCAGCGCCACCGCGCCGACCGCCTCGCCGGAGGCGAGCTTCGGCAGCCAGGCCTCCTTCTGCGCCGCCGTGCCGGCGCGGGCCAGCGCGAGCGTCGCCAGCACATGGCTGATCCAGGGGCCCGGCGCGCCCGCCCAGCCGATGCGTTCGGCGATCGCCGAGGCTTCCAGCAGACCCAGGCCCAGCCCGCCATGCTCTTCGGGCGTGAGCACGCCGCCCAGGCCGAGGTCGAGCATGGCCCGCCACATGCCGTCGGCCAGTTCCTGGTCGCCGTCGAAGGCCTTGTGCAGCCGGTCGAGCGGGCAGGTTTCGCGCAGCATGCGCTCGACGTGATCGTTGAAGACCCGCTGGTCGTCGGAAATTTCGAAGTTCATCGGCGGTCCTCTTAAGCGGTCTCGTCGCGCGGCAGGCCGAGCGCGCGCTCGGCGATCATGTTGCGCTGCATGTTGGCGGTGCCGCCGCCCAGCTGGGTGGCGATGGAGTTGAAGTACTGGTTGACCCAGCGGCCCGGCCCGGCCGCGCCGGCCACCGGCTCGGCCATGGCGTAGCCGCCGATGATCTTCTGGGCGACCAGGGCGATGCGGCCGGCGATGTCGGCGTTGTACTGCTTGGAGAAGGCGCCGAAGCCGGGCCGCGACTCCTCGCCCCGCCCGGCGATATAGAGCTGCTCCATGCCGTTGGCCGAGTGGGCGGCCACCATGCCGTGGATCTTGCCGAGCTCGTCGCGGATCAGCGGGTCCTTGATGGCCGGCTGGCCGTTCAGCATCGTCGTCCGCGCCAGCTTCAGCACCTGGTTGAACATGGCGTTGGCGCCATCGGCGCTGGAGATGTGGTTGCGCTCGAAGGCGATGGTCTTGCGCGAGACCTCCCAGCCCTCGCCCCGCTTGCCGACGATCCAGTTCGCAGGCGTGCGGGCGTCGTCGAAGAAGACCTCGCCGAACTCCGTGCCGCCGGTGATCTGCTTCAGCGGCCGGACGGTGACGCCCGGCTGGTCCATCTTCAGCAGCAGGTAGGAAATGCCGGCGTGCTTGCTGGCGTTGGGCTCGGTGCGGACCAGGGCGAACATGTGGGTCGATCCCACCACGCCCGAGGTCCAGACCTTCTGGCCGTTGATCACCCACTCGTCGCCCACGAGGACGGCGCTGGTGCGCAGGCCGGCGAGGTCGGAACCGGCGCCCGGCTCGCTGTAGCCCTGCGCCCACTTGTACTCGCCGGTCAGCGTCTTGGGGACGAACATCTCCTTCTGCCAGTCCTCGCCGGCGGCGATCAGCGTCGGCACCAGCAGGCCGACCCCGTTGCCGCCGACTTCGCGCGGCGCCCGGACCTTCTCGAACTCCTGGCGGATCACATAGGCCTTCCAGGGATCGGGCGACTGCTCGGAGCCGCCGTACTGCCTGGGGACGCTGCGGTAGAGGTAGCCGGCGTCGGTGGCCTTCTTGCGGAAAGCCGCCGGATCGCGATCGCCGGCGTCGATCCAATTCTCCTGCAGGAAGCGCACGACCTCGCGGCGGAAGGCCTCCAGGTCGCCCTGCTCGCCCGCTTCGGAAGCGCTCCTCGCGAGCTCCGCGGTGTCCGACATCGTTCTTCTCCGGATCTCTATTTCTTCAAGTCTGGCTGAGACTTGCGGGATTAGGAAGGCTGCGCGGCGGCGGCCCGCGCGGGCCGGCCGACGGGCGCGCTGGCCTCGTAGGCCAGGCCCTCGTCCAGGCCGAGGTTCTCCTGCGCACGGTAGAGGGTCTTATAGGCGGCGATCGAATAGTGCTTGTTGCTCAGGATCTGGCCGCAGACCTCCTCGATCCGGGCGTCCAGATCCGGGGCGGCCACCGCCTCGAGGATCAGCCCCATCCGCACGGCCTCCGCGGCGCTGTAGCGGCGTGCGGTGAAGCTCATCTCCCGGGCGCGCATCGTGCCCACCCGCGCCGGCAGCCGCTGGCTGCCGCCCCAGCCGGGCCGCAGCCCGATCTTGGCGTGGGTGTCGGCGAAGACCGAGCGGTCCGAGGCGATGATCAGGTCGCAGGCCAGCGCGATCTCCAGCCCGCCGGTGAAGCAGAATCCGTCGACCCTGGCGATCACCGCCTGGGTCATGGTCTCCAGGAGCTTGCAGAGCTCGCGCGCCTCCTCCGAGAAGCGCTTGGACACCTCTGGGGTGAAGGCGGGCGAGGTCCCGAACTTGGTGTCCACGCCGGCGCTGAAGGCGCGGCCCTCGCCGGTGATCACCAGCACCCGGTCGTCCGAGGCCGCGACGGCCTTCACCACCTCGAGCGCCTCGCTCATCAGCGGCGGCGAGAGCGCGTTGAGCTGTTCCGGCCGGGCCAGGGTGAGCGTGGCGACGCGGTCCTTCCGCTCGAACCTGACCAGGGATAGCTCGTCCATGAGCGCCTCTTCGCGTGGTTTACGGCCGCAGCTAGACGCCTCCGCCCGGCCGCCGCCAATGCGATATTGCACGATCGCGGAGCCGTGATCTTCATCACGTAGGGTCAGGCCAGGCCCTTAGCGCACCTTGTGCGGCAGGCGCGCCGCCGGGGCGAGCCGCTTCGAGGACGAGGCCCGGCCGGCGTCGGAATAGAGGTGGGCGCGCTCGAGCGCCGCCTTGCGGCCGAGCTCCAGCCCCTCCCAGATCGCCTTCAGCGTGCCCTGCACCGCCACCGTGTCATAGGCCGCGACGATTCGGGCGATCTCGTCGGCCCGCGCCCAGAGCGCCTCGCGTGGCGTGATCTCGGTGACCAGGCCGATGCGCAGCGCCGTCTCGGCCCCGAGACGCTCGGCGTTGCTGAGCAGGGTGTAGCGCAGCACCTCGCCCAGGTTCACCCGGCGGCTCATGCCGATCGGACCGAGCGCCGAAGTGATGCCGATGGAGAGGTGCGGGTCGAAGAACTGCGCGTCGTCGGCGCAGATCGCGATGTCGCTCTCGTTGACCAGGAACAGGCCCGCCCCGGCGCAGATGCCGTGCACCGCGCAGATCACCGGCTTGTAGACGGCGTGCATCTTCGGCCCGAGGCGGTCGTGCACGCTGCGGTTCACGAAGACGTTCGGGTGGCGGCGGATGGCGTTCTCGCCGCCGCTCACGTCGGCCCCGCTGGTGAAGGCGCGGGACTCCAGGGAGGCGCGCACCACCACGGCATGAACCGCCTCGTCCTCGCGCACCCTGGCCCACAGCCGCTCGAAGTCGTCCAGCATCGGCTGGCTGACGGCGTTCAGCGCCTCGGGCCGGTCGAGCGTGGCGGTGACCACCCCCGCAGCCTCGTCGAAGGCGACCTCGATCGCCTGGTAGCCGTCCTGCTTCGCCATCCGGCCGTTCCTCCTGGCCGGCAAGCCTAGCCCAAGGCGCCGAGTTGGTCAGGCCCATCGTGCGGCGCTTCGCAAGGCGCGCGGTTGTGCGCTAATGCCTGGGGCCAGGCCGCCGAAGCGCGGCCCAGGGAGGCAGGATGCAGAACCTTTTCTCGCTCGCGGGGCGCACGGCCCTGGTCACCGGCGGCTCGCGCGGAATCGGCCGGATGATCGCCGAAGGCTTCGTGGCCTATGGCGCCAAGGTCTACGTCTCATCGCGCAACGCAGAGGACTGCGCCGCCACGGCCGAGGCGCTCTCCAGATCCGGGACCTGCCTGGCCCTGCCGCAGGACGTCTCGACGCCGGAGGGCTGCCAGGCGCTCGCCGCCGCGCTCGGCGAGCGGGAAAAGAGCCTCGACATCCTGGTGAACAACGCCGGCGCGGCCTGGGGCGCGGGCTTCGCGGAGTTCCCGGAGAAGGGCTGGGACAAGGTCATGGACCTCAACCTGAAGGCGCCCTTCTTCCTGACCCAGGCGCTGCATCCGCTGCTGAAGGCCGCCGCCGCGCCCGACCGGCCCGCCAAAGTCATCAACATCACCTCGATCGAGGGCGTCACGGTGAGCCCCCACTCCGCCTTCCCCTATGGCGCGTCGAAGGCCGGCCTGATCCAGTTGACGCGCACGCTCGCCGCTCGCCTCGCCCGCGACCATATCGCCGTCAGCGCCATCGCCCCCGGCTACTTCCCCTCGAAGATGAACACCGACGCGCGCGACGCGCCGGAGGAGACGGCGCGGCAGATCCCCATCGGGCGGGTGGGCGACGGCCTGGACATGGCCGGAGCCGCCGTCTTCCTCGCCTCGCGCGCCGGCGACTATGTGGTGGGCGAGACCCTCGCCGTCGACGGCGGCGTGGCCTACGCCAGCCGCCTGCCGCACAGTGCGAATTGAGGACCCGGAGCCTGCGCATGAACCAGACCACGCCCGGCTCCGAGCCCGCCTACCGCCCGCTGCCGATCCGCCAGCCGAAGCTCTCGGTCGAACACCGCCCCGACGGCTCGATCCTGATGGAGCAGGCCTATGAGATGCCGCCGCTCTGGCCCTCCATGCCGCACCTCTTCCAGGCCCGCGCGGCGGAATATCCGGACCGCGACTTCATCGCCAAGCGCGAGCCTCTGGCCGGCGGCGGCTGGGGCGACTGGCGCCGGATCACCTTCGGCGAGGCCTGGCCGAAGATCCGCAGCCTGGCCCAGGCGCTGATCGACCGCGGGCTGGGTCCCGAGGCCTCGGTGATCGTGCTCTCCGGCCCCTCGATCGAGCACGCGCTGTTGATGCTGGCCTGCCAGACGGCGCGCGCGCCGTTCACGCCGGTCTCCACCGGCTACTCGCTGGCGGGCAAGGACTTCGCGAGGCTGCAGCACGTGGTCGAGGTCTGCCGGCCCAGGCTTGCCTTCGCTGACGCCGGTCCCACCTTCGCCGCGGCGCTGCGCCACCTGACCGCGCTGGGGATCGAGGTGGTGACGGCCACGCCGGTTCCGGGCCTCGAGACCACCGCCTTCGCCGACCTGCTCGCCACCGCGCCGGGCCCGGCGGTGGACGCCTCGCTGGCGGCGATCACGCCCGACACCCACGCCAAGACCATCTTCACCTCCGGTTCCACCGGCGCGCCCAAGGGGGTGATCCAGACCGAGCGCATGCTGACCGCGGTCGTCGCCCAGCACGAGGCGCTCTACATCAAGGACGAGGCCGAGGAGGCGCCGCCCAGCTACCTCTCCTGGATGCCCTGGAGCCACGTCGGCGGCAGCAACATCCTGTTCGCCGACGTCATCAACGAGGCGGCGACCTACTACGTCGACGAGGGCCGGCCGGCGCCGGGCCAGTTCGAGGAGACGCTGCGCAACCTGCGCGAGATCCGTCCGCGCGAGTTCGTCTCCCCGCCGATCTTCCTGGCCTACCTGGCCTCCGCCATGGAGGCGGAGCCCGCCTTGCGTGACCGGTTCTTCTCGCGCCTGAGGATGCTGGGCTATTCCACGGCCGGCCTCTCGCAGGACCTGTTCGACCGGCTGCAGGCGCTGGCCGTCGCCGCCACCGGCCAGCGCATCCCGATGATCACCAAGTACGGGTCCACCGAGACGCAAGGGGTGACCATCACGCCCCAGCCGCTGGAGATGACCGGCCCGATTGGCCTGCCCTTCCCCGGCATCACGCTGAAGCTCGCGCCGGTCGGCGACAAGCTGGAGATCCGCGCCCGCGGGCCGACGGTCACACCCGGATACCTGCGCAATTCGGAGGCGACGGCCGCGGCCTTCGACGAGGAGGGCTTCTACCGCACCGGCGACGCCGCGCGCTTCGTCGATCCCGACGACCCCAGCCAGGGCCTCGCCTTCGACGGCCGGGTCAGCGAGAACTTCAAGCTCTCCTCCGGCACCTGGGTCGGCGTCGGCAACCTGCGCCTGGCGCTGCTCGAGGCGCTGGCGCCGCTGGTCGAGGACTGTGTGGTCGCAGGCGAGAACCGCGACTTCATCGGCGTCCTGGCCTGGCCGCGCCTTCGCGAGTGCGCCGCCCTGGTGGGTGGAGCGGCTGACGCCGCGACGCTGCTGAACAGCCCGCAGCTGCGCGGCGAGCTCGCAGAGCGGCTCGCCCGCTACAACAGCAACGCCGGAGGCTCCTCGCTCCGCGTCGCCCGCCTGCTGCTGCTCGACGAGCCGCCGGTCGGCGAGGAGATCGCCGAGAAGGGCTACATCAACCAGCGCGCGACGCTGCGCCGCCGCGCCGTCCACGTCGAGCGGCTCTATGCGAAGACCCCGGACGGCGAGGTGCTGGAGAGCCCAGGCCGTTAAGCGACGGGATCGGCCGTTTAGCCAAGCTCCGTCCGCTTGTAAGCTACTCCTTGGTAACTTATAAAGCACACCATGAGCGAGACGCAGCCCCGGTGGCGACGGCGCAAGGAGGCGCGACCCGGCGAGATCCTCCAGGCGGCGCTCGACGTCTTCTCGGAGAAGGGCTTCGCGCGGGCGACCCTCGACGAGATCGCTCGCCGCGCCGGCGTCACCAAGCCCGCCCTCTACCGCTATTTCGAGACCAAGGAGGACCTCTTCCGGGCGGTCGTGACCGGCATGGTCCGGCCCGATTTCGACCGCATCCGCGAGATGGCGAGCGGCTTCCCCGGTAGTTTCCACGAGCTCGTTCCACGGCTGCTCGCCCGCGCAGCGGCGAGCATCGGAAGCTCGCCCGCGCCGGCCATCGTGCGGATGGTGATCGGCGAATCCCGGACCTTTCCCGATCTCGCCCGGATCTGGCACGAAAGCCTCGTCGCGCCGGCCATCGGCATGCTGGCCGAGCTGATCGAGCGCGCCCAGGCCCGCGGCGAGGTCGCGCCGGGCGATCCGCGCCTCTACGCCTTCTCCCTGCTCGGGCCGGTCTTCATGGGCGCCCTGTCGCGTGAGGTGTTCGGCCCCGTGGGCGCCGACGTCCCCGACCTCCAGGCGCTCGCCGGCCAGCATGCGCAGGTGCTGCTGCACGGGCTGACGCCCCCTCCCCCGCAACCGCAAAGGCAGGCCCCCACATGAGCCAGACCGATGTGCTCATCGTCGGCGCCGGACCGACTGGCCTGGTGCTGGCGCTGTGGCTGACCAAGCTCGGCGTGCGCGTGCGGATCATCGACAAGACCACCGAGCCCGGCACGACCTCCCGCGCGCTCGCCGTGCACGCCCGCACCCTCGAGCTCTACCGCCAGCTGGATCTCGCCGACGAGGTCGTCGCCCGCGGCCACAAGGTCCCCGCCATAAGCCTCTGGGTGAAGGGCAAGCGGGTGACGGGCATCACCTTCGCCGAGATGGGCGCGGACCTGACGCCCTATCCCTTCCTGCACATCTTCCCGCAGGACGAGCACGAGCGGCTGCTGATCGCCCACCTCGAAGCCATGGGCGTCACGGTCGAGCGGCGGACGGAGCTCGTCGGCTTCCGCGACAGCGCCGACCAGGTGACGGCGGAGCTGCGCGGGCCGGACGGTCAGGTTGAGACGGTCGAGGCCCGCTTCATCGCCGGCTGCGATGGGACGCGCTCAACGGTGCGGGAGGCGCTGGAGGCGGACTTTCCGGGCGGCACCTACCGCGACCTGTTCTACGTCGCCGATATCGAAGGCGCCGGCCCGCCGGTGAACGGGGAGCTGCACGCGGCGCTCGACGAGGCGGACTTCCTGGCGGTCTTCCCGCTGGCCGGCGAAGGCCGCGCCCGGCTGATCGGCACGGTCCGCGACGAGCGCGCCGAGCATCCCGAGACGCTGCGCTTCGAGGACGTGAGCCACCAGGCGATGGAGCGCCTGAAGCTGCAGGTGCTGAAGGTGAACTGGTTCTCCACCTACCATGTGCATCATCGGGTCACCGACCGGTTCCGCGAAGGCCGCGCATTCCTGCTGGGCGACGCCGCCCACGTTCACAGCCCGGCGGGCGGCCAGGGGATGAACACCGGCATCGGCGACGCCATCAACCTCGCCTGGAAGCTTCAGGCCGTGCTCGCCGGCCGCGCGCCCGACAGCCTGCCCGACAGCTACCAGGAGGAGCGGATCGCTTTCGCCCGCCGGCTCGTGGCCACGACCGACCGGGTGTTCAGCTTCGTCACCGCCGACGGAAAGCTCGCGGAGGTCCTGCGCACCCGCATCGCGCCGCACCTCGCGCCGAAGATCATCGGGCTCGAACGCGTGCGCGACTACATCTTCCGCACCGTCTCGCAGGTGACCCTCAACTATCGCCACAGCGCGCTCAGCCGCGGCGCGGCCGGCCAGGTGCACGGCGGCGACCGGCTGCCGTGGGTGCGGATCGGCGAAGCCGACAACTACGCCAGCCTCGCCGAGCCGGTCTGGCAGGTCCACGTCTACGGCGAGGCCCGGCCGGAGCTCGCCGGCTGGTGCGCCACGCGCGGCGTCGCGCTGCACGTCCTGGCCTGGACGGACGCGCACCAGGCAGCGGGCCTCAGGAAGGACGCCGCCTATCTGCTGCGGCCCGACACCTATGTGGCCGTCGCCGATGCGGACGCTTCGGGGCAGACCTTCGCCGACTATGCTTCGGGGCTTGGGATCGCGCTGTCCTGACGCGAGGCCGGCGCTAATGGCTCAGGATCACGCCGCTCAGCGCCGCGGCGAGCTCGTCCAGCCGGTACGGCTTGGGCAGGACGCGCACGCCCTCCGCCGCCGCGCTCTCCTTGGCGGCTTCCGCATAGCCGCTGGTGAGCAGCACCGGCAGGTCGCGGCGGCGGCGGCGGATCTCGCGGGCCAGGTCGACCCCGTTCATGCCGCCCGGCATCATGATGTCGGAGAACACCAGATCGATCGCCCGGCCGTTGGAGAGCGCGCCCAGCGCCGCCACCGCGCTGGCGGCCCGCGTCACCTGGTAGCCGAGCTGTTCGAGCATCTCGGTGACCAGCGCAGCCACCTCGTCGTCGTCTTCCACCAGAAGCACCGACCCCGCCCCTGAAGGCCGCCGCGAGTCCACATGCAGGTCGATCAGGTGGTGCTCACCGCGGCCCGGCGAGCGGAACGACCGTGGGAGCAGCAGGGAGACAGTCGTGCCCCGCCCGAGCGCGCTGTCGATCCGGACCGCGCCGCCGGACTGCTTGGCGAAGCCGTAGACCTGCGCCAGCCCCAGGCCGGAGCCGCGCCCCACCTCCTTGGTGGTGTAGAAGGGCTCGAAGACGTGAGCCTTCACCTCGTCGGACATGCCGACGCCCTCGTCGATCACCGACAGGCGTACGTAGTCGCCCTCGAGATCGCGGTCCGCATAGCCGACGACGTTCTCGCCCCTGATCTCGATGGCGCCGCCGTTCGGCATGGCGTCGCGGGCGTTCACCGCAAGGTTCAGCACCACCAGCTCGAGCTCGCCGGGGTCGACCGCGATCGGCCACAGCCCTTCGCAGAAGCTCAGCGACACGTGCACGTCGCCGCGCAGGCTGCGGTCCAGTAGTTCGAGCATGCCGCCGATCTGCAGCTCAAGGTCGACGGCCTCCGGCTTGAGCGGGGAGCGGCGGGAGAAGGCCAGCAATTGCCGCGTCAGCCCCGCGCCGCGCTGCGCCGCCTGGTGCATGCCGTCGAGCAGGCGCCGGCGACGGACCGGGTCGGTCTGGCGGTCCAGCATCTCCAGGCCGCCGGCGATGACCATCAGCAGGTTGTTGAAATCGTGGGCGACGCCGCCGGTGAGCTGGCCGATGGCCTCGATCTTCTGCGCCTGGCGCAGGACCTCTTCCATCCGCGCCCGCTCGGCCATCTGCGACCGCAGCTCCTCGTTGGCCGTGGCCAGCTCGGCCGTGCGGGCCTCGACCTGCGCCTCGAGCTGCTGGGCCGCGCGGGCCTGCGCCTGCAGCAGGGCGCGGACCTCGTACTGGCGCGCCCGCGCCCGAACGGCGGCGCGGACGGTGCTGGTCAGGGTGATCGTCTGCACCGGCCGCTCCAGCAGCGAGACGTTGCGCAGGTCCGCCACCACCTTCTGGCGCCAGGCGGCCACCGCCGGCTGCTCCTGGCGGCTGGTGAGCACCACGAAGGGCAGGTCCGACCAGGCCGGCTGGTCGGCGACCCAGTCGCAGAGCTGGGTGAAGTCCCTGGCGAACAGGCCTTCCTCGGCCAGCAGCACGACGGCGGCGCCGCGCCGCACCTCGGCCACCAGGCTCGGAAGATCCTTGCAGATCTCGGCAGGAACCTCGCGCCGGATGAACTCCGCCGCCGCCGGGCCGTCGCGGCCCACCGGGGCGAAGATCAGCACGCGCCGGTCGAGGTCAGGCGTCTCCGACATCGTCGTCGCCGAACAGGGGCGCGGAATCCCCCACGTAGGTCGGCGTTCCGGAGAAGACGCCGCTGAACTGCCGCAAGGGCGGCCCGAGGTTGATGCCATTGTCGCTCAGCTTGAACTCGCGGATCGTGTGCTCGTGATGCCCGCTGCGCTTCTTCACGACCGAGAGCGCGCGCCGCACGGTCCCCGCCACCTCGAAATAGCGGAGCATGATGACGGCGTCGCTGAGGTAGCTCATGTCCAGCGGCGTATCCATCGGGCCCACCAGACCGTGCTGGGCGAGCACCAATATGGTCAGCGCGCCCTGCTGCGCCAGATAGCTGAGCAGCTCGTGCATCTGCAGGATGAGGAAGCGCTCGTCCGGCATGGCGTTGAGGTAGCCGTTGAGGCTGTCGATCACCACGACCCGGGCGTTCTCGACCTCGACGCTGCGCCGGACCGCCGCCGCGAACTCGCCGGGCGACATCTCCGCGGGGTCGATCTGCTGGATCCGCAGGAGCCCCGACTCGAGGCAGGGCTGCAACGCCAGGCCCAGGGTCCGCGCCCGCGCCTCTATCGTCCCACGGCCCTCGTCGAAGGCGAAGAAGACCGCCTGCTCGCCGCGTTGCGCGGCGGCGATCGCATAGGTCAGCGCCAGCGACGACTTGCCGACCCCCGCAGCCCCGATGAACAGCGCGTTGGTGCCCCGCTCCAGCCCGCCGCCGAGCATCTTGTCGAGCTCGGCGTGGCCGCTCGGCGTGAATTCGCCCGGGAAGGTGCGGTGATGCTCGGCGGCGACCAGCCTGGGATAGATTCGCAGTCCGCCCCTCTCGATGGTGAAGTCGTGGAAGCCGCCGCGAAACTGGATGCCGCGCATCTTCACGACGCGCAGGCGACGTCGCTCCGACCCGTAGTCGATGGCCGTCTGCTCGAGCATGACCACGCCGTGGGCGATGGAGTGGAGCTGCAGGTCGTCCTGGCTGGAGGTCAGGTCGTCGAGCAGCACGACGGTGCATTCCCGCTCGGCGAAGA
>JAQGIJ010000197.1 GCA_028291285.1 Phenylobacterium sp.
TCCTGGAGATCGCCGTCAGCGTCTTCCAGTTCGCCTGGGGGTTCCGACACTGAGCCGCGCCGTCCCACCGGCGACCAAGCCCACGGCGATCGGCTGAGCCGAAGTCGCTCTAGCGGGGGTAGCCGTAGCCCGGGCCGACCGGATTGCCGCGCTCGTCATAGTAGACGCGCTGCGCCGGGTGGTAGTTGGAGGACCGCGCGTAGCGGGTGTGGCTCCGGCTGTAATAGGCGTGGCTGCTGCTGCGGCAGCCGCTCTTGGCGATCTGGTGACCCACGACAGCGCCGCCCAGGCCGCCGATGATGGCTCCGCCGCCCCCGTGCGAGATCGAATTGCCGAGCAGCGCGCCGCCGACGCCGCCGATCACCGTGCCGGTGTTGGCGCGGCCGCGGCACGACGCGCTCGCGGACGTCGGGCCGACGACCAGGGGCAGAGCGATGAGGGCCGCCAGGGCGCCCGATGCGATGGTTTTACGAATCATGGATGTCTCGATTTCTCTCGGTCTAGCTCTATAAACGCGCAGGACTGTGTCGGGATGCAGACCATGGACACCTGCAGTGTCTGCTCCCGACCCTCACGGACTCAGCTGTCGAGGAAGCTGCGAAGCTTCCGGCTGCGGCTTGGGTGCTTGAGCTTGCGCAGCGCCTTGGCCTCGATCTGGCGGATCCGCTCGCGGGTGACGCTGAACTGCTGGCCGACCTCTTCGAGGGTGTGGTCGGTGTTCATGCCGATGCCGAAGCGCATGCGCAGCACGCGTTCCTCGCGCGGGGTCAGCGAGGCCAGCACGCGGGTGGTGGTCTCGCGCAGGTTCGACTGGATGGCCGCATCGATCGGCAGGATCGCGTTCTTGTCCTCGATGAAGTCGCCCAGGTGGCTGTCCTCCTCGTCGCCGATCGGCGTCTCGAGGCTGATCGGCTCCTTGGCGATCTTCAGCACCTTGCGCACCTTCTCCAGCGGCATGGCGAGCTTCTCGGCCAGCTCCTCGGGCGTCGGCTCGCGGCCGATCTCGTGCAGCATCTGACGCGAGGTGCGGACGATCTTGTTGATCGTCTCGATCATGTGCACCGGGATGCGGATGGTGCGCGCCTGGTCGGCGATCGAGCGAGTGATGGCCTGCCGGATCCACCAGGTCGCGTAGGTGGAGAACTTGTAGCCCCGGCGGTACTCGAACTTGTCCACCGCCTTCATCAGGCCGATGTTGCCCTCCTGGATCAGGTCCAGGAACTGCAGGCCGCGGTTGGTGTACTTCTTGGCGATGGAGATCACGAGGCGCAGGTTGGCCTCGACCATCTCCTTCTTGGCCTGCCGGGCCTCGCGCTCGCCCTTCTGCACGGTGTGGACGATGCGGCGATAGTCGTCGATCGGAACGCCGGTTTCCTGGGCCAGGGTGGCGATCTCAGTGCGGATGTCGCCGATCTGGCCGGCGTCGTTCTCGACGAACTTGGTCCAGCGGATGCCCAGCGCCTTGACCTGGTCCCGCCAGTCGGGGCGCATTTCCGAGCCGAAGTAGGCCTTCAGGAACTCGGTACGGCTGATGCCGTAGCTGTCGGCGAGGCGCAGCAGCCGGCCTTCCAGCCCCATCAGGCGCTTGTTGATGGCATAGAGCTGCTCGACCAGAGCCTCGATGCGGTTGTTGTTCAGCTTCAGCGTCTTGAGGTGCTGGACGATGGCGACCGTCGCGGTCTCGTAAGCCTTGCGGTCGGCATCGGAGAGGTCGTGGCCCTTCAGCTTGGCGCCGACCAGCTTCTCCTGCAGCAGGCGGAAGCTCTCGAATTCGGCGGCGATGGCGTCGAGGGTGGCCATGACGCCTTCGCGCAGCTCGGCCTCCATCGCGCTGATGGTCGGGCCCGCGCCGTCGTCGAAATCGTCCTCGTTCTCGCCTTCGCCCTCGCCCTCGGCGCCGGGTTCGGCCTCTACCGCGGGCGCCTCGGCGACTTCCGCCGGGATCTCCACCGCGCCCTGGTTCTGGCCGCCGTAGGTCTGCTCGAGGTCGATCACCTCGCGCAGCAGGATGCGGCCCGAGCCCAGTTCCTCGCGCCAGACCATGATGGCTTCGAAGGTCAGCGCGCTTTCGCACAGGCCGCGGATCATGGTGTCGCGGCCGGCCTCGATGCGCTTGGCGATGGCGATCTCGCCCTCGCGGGAGAGCAGCTCAACCGAGCCCATCTCGCGCAGATACATCCGCACCGGATCGTCGGTGCGGTCGTAGGCCGGCTCCTTGCTGGTCTCGATGACGGCGGTGTCTTCGCGGACGGCGACCTCGCCGCCCTCGGCGTCCTCTTCCGCCTCGACGACGTTGACGCCCATCTCGGAGAGCATGGCCAGGGTGTCTTCAATGGCCTCGGAGGTGACTTCCTCCGACGGCAGCACCTTGTTCAGCTCGTCCATGGTGACGTAGCCGCGGGCCTTGGCCTGCTTGATGAACTTCTTGACCGCGGCGTCCGTCAGGTCGAGCAGCGGACCATCGCTGGTCGTGGTCTCTGGCGTTTCCGCTTCGGCCGTGTTGGTGCTCATCGAATTCTCCGAAAACCGGCGTCACGCGCCCCTGCAAGGCGCGGGCCGACAAATGGTGCGTAACGGTCAGATCCTATGGCCTTGCGACCTTACGACCCGTCTCCCGTCCAAATCGTTCCCGTTCTGATCGCGCGCTTCAGCGTGTCGCGCTCCGCCTTCAGACGCTCGAACGCCGCCATGTCGGCTCGTCCGCTAAGGCTTCCCTTGGCGGCGGCTAAGGCGTCGTCCAGCGCCGCCGCTCGTGAGAGAGCAGCGAAGCCACGCGACCACTGGGATTTCCGCGCATCGAGGGAGACATCATCTTTGAGGATGGGCGCGCCCGAATTCGCGGCGGCCCGTTCGATGTCTGTCAGCAGCGCGCTAAATCCGCACGAGGCCAGATGGCGTCCCAGGGTGGCAGAGTCAAGATGGTCGGCTTCCAGACGCAGGCGAATGACTTCCTTGACCATTTCAGCGAGCGCCGGTTCGCCGAACCCATTGGCGGTAAATGCGTCCTCCAGGTGCTCGTCGAGCACCACAGGATCGTTCACGGCGGCCAGCGCCAGCGCCGCGGCCGTGGAGGCCATCGTCCCGGCGAGACGTTTTGCCGCAGCCTTGCCCTCGGGGGTCGAGCCGAGCGGCGCCCACTCCCTCCCCTGCCCTTGTCCCCGGCGGAAGCCGCCACGCTGATTCGGCCGCTCGGCCTCGCTCCGGCGCTCGGCGCGCGCGCTGGCGAAGAGGTCGTCGAAGCGCTGCAGGAGCGCCTCGCGGTAGGCCTGCTGCAGGTCCTTGTCGGCGATCTGGCCGGCGGCGTGGCGCAGGCGGCCCTTCAGCCCGGCGCGGCGCTCGGGCGTGTCCAGCGGCTCCAGGTCCCGCTCGCGGACGAACAGCGCCTCCACGAAGGGGGTGGTGCGGGCAAGCTGCGCCTTGAGCGCGACCGGCCCCTGCTCGCGCAGCACCTCGTCGGGGTCCTTGCCGCCCTCGACGATGGCGAACTTGAAGCTCTTGCCCGGCTTCAGCAGCGGCAGCGCCCGCTCCATGGTGCGCGCCGCGGCCTGGCGTCCGGCCCGGTCGCCGTCGAAGCAGAGGGTGGGCTCGGGATGATGGCGCCAGAGCATCTCCATCTGCTCCTCGCCCAGCGCCGTGCCCATCGGGGCCACCGCCGGCACGCCGGCGCGCTGGCAGGCGATCACGTCCATGTAGCCTTCCACGATCACCAGCGGCGGGCTCTCGCCGGCCGGCGCGGCCGCCAGCATCTTGCGCGCCTCGGCCAGGCCGTAGAGCTGGTGGCCCTTGTGGAAGACCTGGGTCTCCGGCCCGTTCAGGTACTTGGCGCGGGCTTGCGGATCCATCGCCCGGCCGCCGAAGGAGACGATCCGGCCGCGCGGAGCGGCGATCGGGAAGATGATGCGGTCGCGGAAGCGGTCGTAGGGCGCGCCGCCGTCCTCCGGCACGATCAGCAGGCCAGACTCCACCAGCGCCTGGGGCCGGGCGCCCTTGGTCACCAGATAGTCCTTCAGCGCGGTGCGGCCCGCGGGCGAGAAGCCCAGGCGGAAGCGGGCCCACTCGCTTTCCGGCAGCCCGCGGCGTTCCAGGTAGGCGCGCGCCTCGCGGCCCACGGGGCGGCGCAGCTCCGCCTCGAACCAATGGGCCGCCAGCTCCAGCCAGTCGGCGAGGCCCTGGCGCGTCTTCTCCTGCTCGGCAGCCCGCGGATCGACGGCCGGCAGCGGCACGCCGGCCTCGGCGGCCAGCCGCTCCACCGCCTCCGAGAACGAAAGCCGCTCGGTCTCCTGCAGGAAGGTGATCAGGTCGCCGGTCTTGCCCGAGGAGAAGTCGAAGAACTGGCCTTTGTCGTCGTTGACGTAGAAGGAGGGCGTCTTCTCCTTGGTGAAGGGCGACAGGCCGACATATTCGCGGCCCTGCTTGCGCAGCTTGACCGTGCGGCCGATCACGTCGGACGGCCGAAGCCGCGACTTGATCTCATCGAGAAACCGCTCGT
>JAQGIJ010000199.1 GCA_028291285.1 Phenylobacterium sp.
CTGTTTCCTTGAGCGGCGAGGCGCAGGACGAGGTCGCCGCCTGGCTGTCGGCGCGCGCCGAGCGGGTGATCGAGACGGCGCTGGCGCGGGTGTTCCTGACGCCGGACGCGGCGTTCAAGCAGAAGCGCCCGGTGAGCCTGGGCTATGTGGACTTCTCCACCGCCGAGCGGCGGCTCTGGGCGCTGGAGCGCGAGCTGGCCTTCAACCGCGCCGCCGCGCCCGACATCTACCGCGGCCTGCGCAAGGTGACGCGCAAGGCGGGCGGGGGCCTCGAGTTCGACGGTCCGGGCGAGCTCGCCGACCAGGTGCTGGAGATGCGCCGCTTCGCCGACGAGGCGGTGCTGGCGGCCAAGCCGGCGGCCATGGACGGCGAGATGGCCGAGGCGCTGGGCCGCACGATCGCCGACTACCATGCCGCGGCCCCGGTGCGGGCGAGCTCCGGCCTGGGCTTCACCGTGGGCTCGAACGCCGAGCTGATCGCCGAGCTGGCGCCGCAGCTGGGCAAGACGGAAGTGGGGGCGCTGATCACGGCGACCGAGGCTGAGTATGAGCGGCTGCGGCCGCTGCTGACGGCGCGGGCGGGGTCCGGCTTTTCACGCCGCTGCCACGGCGACCTGCACCTGGGCAACATCCTGGTGGAGCAGGGCCGACCGGTGCTCTTCGACTGCATCGAGTTCAACGACGCCCTGTCGGACATCGACGTCCTCTACGACCTGGCCTTCCTGCTGATGGACCTCGCGTTCCGGGACCGGCGGGACGCAGCGGTGCGCGTGCTGTCGGGCTATCTGGACCAGGCGGCGCGAGGATTCCCGCCGGCGTTGTGGGACGGGATGGCGGCGCTGCCGCTGCTGCTCTCGGTGCGCGCGTCCGTGCGGGCGCACGTTAGCGCGCACAGCGGCGACCTGGAACTCGCCAGGCGCTATGTGGCGGCGGCGCGCGCCCATCTGTCGCCGGCGCCGGCCCGGCTGGTGGCGGTGGGCGGCCGCTCGGGGACCGGCAAGTCCAGCCTGGCGCGGGCGATCGCGCCGCAGCTCGGCCCGCCGCCGGGCGCGGTGATCCTGCGCAGCGACGAGGTGCGCAAGCGGCTGGCGGGCCTGGCCCCGACGGACCGCGCCGCGCCGCTGGCCTATGGCGACGCGGCCGATGCGGCGGTGTTCGACGAGCTCTTCGGCCTGGCCGAGCGGCTGCTGCGCGCGGGCCGGGCGGTCGTGCTGGACGCGACCTTCCTGCGGCCGGAGCTCCGGGGCAGGGCCGAGGCGCTGGCGGCGCGGGCGGGGGTCGCTTTCGACGGGCTCTGGCTGGAGGCGCCGCTGGAGGTGCTGAGCGCGCGGGTGGCGGTCCGACGCGGCGACGCCTCGGACGCCGGCGTCGAGGTGCTGCGGGCGCAGATGGGCCGGGACGAAGGCGCGATGCGCTGGACCCGGCTGGATGCGACGCCGCCGGCCGAGGCTATGGCGCGGGCCTGGCTGTCGGGCCTCAGATTCTGA
Source organism: Phenylobacterium sp. (assembly GCA_028291285.1). Next base: position 1,488 of record JAQGIJ010000199.1, read on the forward strand.
AGCGCACCGCGCGTCCGCCCAGTCGGGCGAGACCCAGGGCGGCGATGCCGAGGACGCCGCCCACCAGGGTGGCCACGATCCGGTGGCCGGCGACGGCGGCCTCCGGCAGTCCCTGCAGCGAGAGCAGGAAGGCGATGTAGCTGGTGACGCCGATCGAGAAGGTGCCGTAGTTGACCCACTGCATGGCGTAGGCGCACCAGGCCGCCGCGACGATCAGGCCCACCAGTGTCCAGGGATCCGGCTTCAGGAGGGCGACGATCAGCGTGGCCGCGCCCGCGCCGAGCAGGGTGCCGCCGATGCGCTGGACGCCGAGGGTGACGGTAAGGGCGCCGCCCCGCCGCAGCACGAGCAGCACGGTCATCGCCACCCAGTAGCCGTTCGGCAGGGCCAGGCGCTGCTCGATGAGGATCGCCGCGCCGGAGGCCAGCCCGAGCAGGGCGGCGTAGCGCAGCTCCGGCGCGCTGAGGCTGAACACGCCGCGCGCCTGCGCCAGCCATTCGGCTCGGCTCGCCGGCGCCGGGGTGGCGGCGGGCCCCGAAAGCGGCGGAAAGCCCCGGGGCAAGAGGGCGCGCAGCAGCGTGACGCAGAGGCTCTGGACCAGGCCGCCGCCCAGCACCAGCAGGGCGCGGGCCCCCGCCTCGTCGAGGTCCCCCGGCTGGGAGCCGGTGATCACCAGGAAGATCGCTCCCTGCAGCAGCACCCACCAGGGGCCGGTGCCGAAGCTGGCGGCCAGGCCGAGGCTGAAGGCGCTCGCCGCCACCGCCAGTACATAGAAGACGGTGTGGGCGCTGAGCGCCGTCCCCGCGGCGGTGGCGATGGCCATGCAGAGGGCGGCCAGCAGCATCGGCGCCACATGGAACCGGCTCATCCGCTGAAACGCGCCGAAGCCAACGGAGAAGGCTCCGCCGGCTGCGAGAAGGGCGGGGCCGGGCTGTCCCGCCGCCACCCCAACCAGCAGCACCAGGGCGAGCGCGGGCAGCGGATAGAGCGCCGGAATCGGATGGAAGACGCTCAGGTTCTGGCTCACCGCCGTGCGGGCTTGAG
>JAQGIJ010000212.1 GCA_028291285.1 Phenylobacterium sp.
CGATCGTCTCGGTCTGGGCGGCGTTGTCGGCGTTCTGCTTGATGTTGGCCGCCATCTGCTCCATCGACGCCGACGCCTCCTCGGCGGCCGAGGCCTGCTCCGTCGCCCCCTGGCTCACCTGCTCCGACGCCGCCGACAGCTCCTGGCTCCCCGACGAGACATTGTCCGACGCCGACAGCGCATCCGACACCACGCCCCGCAGACGCTCGATCATGTTCGCCAGCGCCAGGCCCAGCACGTCCTTGTCCGACAGCGGTATGGCCTCCACCGTCAGGTCGCCTTCCGCCACCTTGGCCGCCAGCGCGGCCGTGGCGCGCAGATTCTCGGTCATCCGGTTGACGGTGACGATCAGGTCCTTGATCTCGTCGTTGCTGGACGTCTCGACCTTCTGATCGAGGTCGCCCAGGGCGACCGCCTCGGCCAGGCCGGCGATCTTCGCAAGCCCGCGGCTGATGGTCAGGGAAATCCAGACCGCAGCGCCCGCCGCGGCCAGCAGCGAGCCGATGGCGACGATCAGCAACAGGCGCTGCGTCACGCGCTCGTCGGCGTCGACCTTCGCGGCCACCTTCTGCACCTCGGCATGCTCCAGGGCGACGATCGCGTCCAGCGCCTGAGAGGTCTCGGCGGAGGCGCGTTCGCCCTCGCCGTTGATCAGCGCCTTTGCGGCGGCGTCCTGGTTGTTGAGCGCCAGCTCGCGCAGCCGGTCGTCGAGGGCCATGAAGCGGTCGCCGAGGGCGCGCAAGGCGACGATCTGCGGCCGCTGCTCCGCGCTTGCGCCGGCGTCCGCCTTTTGCATCAGGCTCTGGTAGGTCTGGCGGCGCTCGACAATCTTGGCCGCCAAGGGCTCGGCCTCGGCTCGGGTGTCGGCAAGCACCATGTCGCGCTCGTTCCGCGCGATGCTCACGAAGGTGTTGTCGAGATCCTGCACGGTGGCCAACTGCTGCACCGGGCCTTCGATCACGTGGTCAAAGGAGTCGTTCAGGCTGCGCAGCCCCATCGTCCCCACGATCGCCGCGGTGATCAGCAGGACGATCATCAGGGCGAAGGTGAGCCCCAGCTTCAGCTTGATGGTGACGCGCACGGCGGGTGCCTCCTGGGCCTTCAGGCCTGAGCGAAGGGGATGACGGCGCCGCGGGCGCCGCCTTGGGCCGCGAAGATCTGGGCCAGATCCGGCACGACGATCAGGTCCGCGCCCTGCTTGGCCAGGCAGCGGATGAAATCGGCGCGCCAGCGCAGGCCCACGACCGGCGCCGCTTCGGTTTCGGCGAGCGGGATCAGGGTGACTTCGTGCACCTTGTCTGCGCGCAGGCCGATCAGCGTCGGATCGCCCTTGATCTCGCATTCGATGACGACGATGCGGCTGTCGACGGTCGGCTCGGCCTGCGCCATTCCGAACGCGAGCCTGAGATCGGCGAGCGGGATGACCCGGCCGCGGAAGTTGATCACCGCGTCGACGAACGGCGCCGCGCCCGGCACCATCGTCTCCGGCGCCAGGTCGATGACTTCGCGGACCAGGCCGGCGTCAAGTGCGAAGGTCTCGCCCTGCAGATCGAAGGTGAGCACCTGCAGGGCGTCGCTCGCCGGCTTCATGTCCATCTCGGCATTCCCCGACATCAGCTCGCCACCCGCAGCTGGGCGTCCTGGCGCTGGCCTGCGGCGACCAGATGCGGCACGTCCATGATCAGGGCCACGCCGCCGTCGCCGAGGATGGTGGCCCCGGAGAAGGCGGCGACGTCCGCGTGCAGGGCCGACAACGACTTGATGACGGTCTGGTGGTCGCCGAGGATCTGATCGACGGCCAGGCCGACGCGCTCATGTCCCGTGGAGACGACCACCACCTTCTGGTGCGGATCGGGCGCCGCGCCCGTGGCGAACAGCTCGCGCAGGCGGATGAACGGGACCAGCTGGCCGCGCAGGGTGATCAGCTGACGGCCGCTGGAGCGCAGGTCCTGCTCGGGCGAAAGCTCGACGCATTCCTCGACCGCGGCGAGCGGGATCACATAGCGGCCGGCGGCGACGCGGACCAGCAGGCCATCGATGATGGCCAGGGTCAGCGGGATGCGCAGAGTGACTTGCGAGCCTGCCCCCGGTTCGCTGGTCATCTCCAGCGCGCCGCGCAGGCCTTCGATGGTGCGCTTGACCACGTCCATGCCGACGCCGCGGCCGGACAGGCTGGTGATCGTCTGGGCGGTGGAGAAGCCCGGGTGGAAGATGAGCTGCAGGAGCTCCCCGTCCGACAGGACGGCGTCGGAGGCGATGAGCCCGGCCTCTTCGGCCTTGGCCCGTACGCGGGCCCGGTCGACCCCGCGGCCGTCGTCGACGATCGTGATCACCACCTCCGCACCCGCCTGCCGCGCGGAGAGCGTGATGCGGCCGGTCGCTGGCTTGCCGGCGGCGGCGCGCTGGTCAGCCGTCTCCAGCCCGTGGTCGGCGGCGTTGCGGATCAGGTGGACCAGCGGATCGGCGAGCCGTTCGATGACGGTCTTGTCGAGCTCGGTCGTCTCGCCCTCGGTGACGAGGTCGATGGCCTTGCCGGTGTCGCGCGCCAGGTCGTGGATCAGGCGACGGAAGCGGCTGAAGAGCTGGCTGACCGGCACCATGCGCACGACCATCATGGTGTCGCGCAACTCGGCCGCCAGGCGTTCGATCTCTTCGGAGACGCCGCGCAGCTGCGGGTCCAGGCTGACGGCCGCGACCTGTTTCAGCCGCGACTGGGCGATGACCAGCTCGCCGACGCGGTCCATCAGCTCGTCCAGCCGCTCGGCGGGCACGCGCACGTTGTCGCCGCCGCGTCCGGCCTTGGCGCCGGCCGTGGCCAGGTCGGCGGCGGGCGCCTCTTGCGGGAGCGCCGAAGGGTCGTCCCGGGGCGTAGCCGGAGCGGGCCCGGCGTCGACGACCTGCCCCTCGATTGCCTGGGCCTCGACGGCCTCGATCTCCAGCGTCATGTCGTCGATGACGAAGATGAAGACGTCCTCGATCGCCGACCGCGGATGGGCCGTGATCAGCACGACCTCCCAGGCCAGGCGGCACTCCGTCGGCGCGAGCTCGGCGAGCGGCGGGACCTGGTCCGTGATCGCGCGCACCTCGCAGGCGCCCAGCTCGCGCAGTTCGTCCAGCAGAGGCAGCGGGCGCGTGCCGTTGGCGAGCGCGTCGGGCGGGAAGCTGAAGCGCACCCGCCACGTCGTTTCGGGCGCGGTGGAGAGCGCCGGTGCGCCGGCGCCGGCTTCGACGGCGGCCTGCAGCCGTTCGAGCAGGGCCGCTCCCTCCTGCTCGGAGGCCGGGCGGCCTTCGGCGAGGGCGCGCATGTGATCCTGCGCCGCAAGCACCGCGGCGACCAGCTCGGCGCTCGCCGGGGCCTCGCCCTTGCGCACGCGGTCGAACGCGCTCTCGCAGTGATGGGTGAACGCGGCCAGGGCGTCGAAGCCGAACATCGCGCCCGACCCTTTGAGGGTGTGCAGGCCACGGAACACGGCGTCCACCAGGT
>JAQGIJ010000239.1 GCA_028291285.1 Phenylobacterium sp.
GCGCGGTGCGGATCCGCACCAACGACATGATCGACCTGATCGTGCCGAACTCGAAGTTCATCGACGGGCCGGTGGTCAACTGGACCCTGCACGGGGTCGGCCGGCGCATGCACATCCCGTTCAGCGTGGCTTCCGAGGCCGACCGCAAGACCGTGCGCGAGGTGGTGCTGGCCGCCGCCCGCAGCGTGCCCTTCACCCTGCCGGAGAGCGAGACGCACAAGACCCAGGTGTGGATGACCGGCTTCGGCGAGAACGGCAACGACTTCGAGCTGCTGGTCTGGCCGACGCTGGAGGCGGTGAAGCGGCCGGGCGCCATGCAGGCGGCCTACGTCTGGGCGATCGCCGACGCGCTGGAGGCCGCCGGCATCGAGGTGCCCTATCCGCAGATGGAGGTGCGGCTGCGCAGCCTGTTCGGCCGCGAGGGCGAGGCCGCGCTGGCGGCCCTGCGGCTGGAGCCGGCCAAGCCGCCCGCGCCGCCCAAGCCCGCGCCTGCCGCCGCTCCCGCTGCTGGGGACAACGACGCCGCCGAGGAGCTGTCGCGGCCACTGCCGCCACCCCAGCCGGACGGGCCGATACGGCGCAGCTAGCGCCCTGGCAGCCCCCTCCGTCTCGGCGCTGGCGCGCCGATCCACCTCCCCCGCGAGCGGTGGAGGATCTGGGCGGAAAGATGCTCCACCGCCTGCGGGGGAGCTGTCAGCGAAGCTGACTGAGGGGGCGTGCGGGCTCCGCGGGCCGGAGCGCGGCGAGGCGGTCGAGCTCGCGCCAGAAGCCGGCGATGGTGTCGGCGACGATGTCGCGGCAGGGCTTGACCGCGTGGATCAGGCCGGCGGACTCGCCGGCCGAGCCCATGGCGATGTCGGTCCTGCCGTCCATGTAGAGGTCGGCGACGACCTTGCGCGAGCGCTCCGGCGGGTCCTCGCCAGCGGCCACCTGCCGGGCCAGCGGCGTCTTCAGCACCCGCGAGGTGGCGCCCGGCGGGAACGGCAGCGCGAGCGTGCCGCTGGGCGAGGCGGCGACGATGGCGGCCTTGTAGTTGTCGTGCACCGGGCTTTCCGCCGAGGCCACGAAGCGGGTGCCCATGGCCACGCCCTCGGCCCCCAGCGCGAAGGCCGCCGCCATGCCGCGGCCGTCGACAACGCCGCCGGCCGCCACGATCGGCAGGGCGACGCGCTCGCGCACCGCCTGCAAGAGGACAAAGCTGTGCACCGGCTCGGCCCCGCGGATGCCGGCGCTCTCGCCGCCCTCGACGACCAGCCCGTCGACCCCGGCGTCCTCGGCCTTCAGCGCGCCCTCCAGGGTGGGCACGGCATGGTAGACGGTGACGCCGGCGTCCTTGATCCGCCGCACGTAGCGGTTGGGATCGCCGGCCGAGGTGGTGACGAAGCTGACCCTTCCGTCCAGCGCCCAGTCCAGCACCTGGGCCTCCAGGGCCTCGTCGCCGCGCAGGAACTTGATCGCCAGGTTGATGCCGAACGGCCGGTCGGTGGCGGCTTTGATGGCGTCGTACTCGCGCCGGGAGGCGGCCGGATCGCGGCCGCTGGTCTCCAGCAGCCCGAACGCGCCCGCCGCGGAGACCGCCTGGACCAGCCTGGCGCGGGCGATCCAGGCCATCGGCGCCTGGATGATCGGGTATTGCGCGCCGGTGTGGCGGACCACGCGGTTGTCTGCGAAGGCGTTCATCTGTCCTGGTCCGGCCCGCGTTCTTCGGCCCAAGGCCTGCGGCAGGGCCGGCGGGCTGTCAACGCGACGCTAGGTTAGGCCATGCAGCGCCGTCTTTGCGCCTCTGAGCATTTCTCATTCCGCAAATTCCCGAGCGGCCGGTAAGGGAAGGCCCGAGCCTCAAGAGTCGCGGGGACGCGTGCCCAGATCCAGAACACCGATGGCCACGGGCGCGCGATGAGCGAAGGTCACGAGGTCGCGAACCGGATCCCGATCACGGCCGCCATCATGCTGGCGACGCTGATGAACTCGCTCGACGGCACGATCGCCAATGTCGCCCTGCCGCACATCCAGGGCTCGCTGTCGGCCTCGCCGGATCAGATCGCCTGGGTGCTGACCTCCTACATCGTCGCCGCGGCCATGGTCACCCCCGTCTCGGGCTGGCTGGCGAACCGGTTTGGGGTGAAGACCATCTTCCTGGTCGCCATCACCGGCTTCACCGGCGCCTCGATGCTGTGCGGCGTCGCGGCCAACCTGCCCCAGCTGGTGCTGTTCCGCATGGCCCAGGGCGCGTTCGGCGCCTTCACCATGCCGCTGTCACAGTCGGTGCTGCTCGACATCAACCCGCCGCAGAACCACGCCCGGGCGATGTCGATCTGGGCGATGGGCGCGATCCTGGGGCCGATCCTGGGGCCGGTGGTCGGCGGCTACATCACCGACCAATTCTCCTGGCGCTGGTGCTTCTACATCAACTTGCCGCTGGGCGCGCTGGCCCTGCTCGGCACCTGGATCTTCATGCCGTCCCAGCGCTCGCAGGAGCGCCGCCACTTCGACACGCTGGGGTTCGCCAGCCTGATCGTGACGGTGGCCAGCGTCCAGCTGATGCTCGACCGCGGACCCAGCCAGGACTGGCTCTCCTCGCCGGAGATCTGGACCGACATCAGCGTCGCCGTGATCGCCCTGTGGATCTTCGTGACCCACACGATCACCACGTCGCACCCGTTCATCGAGCGTTCGCTGTTCCGCGACCGCAACCTCATGGCCACCTGCGTCTTCGGCTTCATCGCCGGGATCATCACCTTCGGGTCGCTCGCCGTGATGCCGATCCTGCAGCAGTCGGTGCTGGGCTACCCGGTGCTCACGTCCGGCCTCGTCAGCATGCCCCGCGGATTGGGGATGATGCTGGCCATGTGGAGCGCCCCGCGGCTCAGCGCGTGGGTGGACATGCGGCTGCTGCTGGTGGCGGGCCTGATCATCAATGCGGTCTCGTTCTGGCAGATGATGGGCTTCGACCTCACGATGAGCACCGGCCCGGTGATGGTCTCGGGATTCGTCCAGGGGATCGGCCACGGCCTGCTGTTCGTGCCGATGACCACCCTGGCCTTCGCCACCGTCAACCCGGCGCAGCGTCCGGACGCGGCGGCGATCTTCAACCTGATGCGCAGCCTGGGGGGCAGCGTCGGCATCTCGATCCTGCAGGCGCTCGCCACCGCGAACACCCAGGTGATGCACGCCGCGCTCGCCGGGCGCGTGATCCTGAGCGACAGCATGGTCCGGTGGGGGCTCGCCCCGGCCTTCTCGCCCGACACCCTGCCGGGCGCGCTGGCGCTCGACGAGGAAATCAACCGCCAGGCCAGGATGATCGCCTATCTCGACGACTTCCGGCTGATGTTCCTCCTCAGCCTTCTGGCGATCCCGCTGGTGCTGCTGTTGCGGCGCGCCAGGAGCGCGCCGGGCGCGCCGGCCCACGCGGCGGTGGAATAGGCTGCCCGCCGGGCCTGACGATCGCCCGCCGGTCATCGGCCGGGCGTCGCCGCGCGCAGGGTGAGGCCATGCAGCGCCGTCATTGCGCCTCTGAGCAATTCTCATTCCGCAAATTTCCGACCGGCCGGTAAGGAAGGCCCAAGACTCATGAGTTGCGAGGGACGCGTGCCCAGTTCCGGAACACCCATGGCCACGCGCGCGCGATGAGCGAAGATCGCGAGGTCAAGAACCGGGTCCCGATCACGATCGCCATCATGCTGGCGACGCTGATGAACACGCTCGATTCGACCATCGCCAACGTCGCCCTGCCGCACATCCAGGGCTCGCTCTCGGCCTCGGCGGACCAGATCGGCTGGGTGCTGACCTCCTACATCGTCGCCGCGGCCATGGTGACGCCGGTCTCCGGCTGGCTGGCGAACCGGCTCGGCGTGAAGACCGTCTTCCTGGTGGCGATCGGCGGCTTCACGGCGGCGTCGATGCTGTGCGGGGTGGCGGCCAACCTGCCGCAACTGGTCGTCTTCCGCCTGCTGCAGGGCGGGTTCGGCGCCTTCACCATCCCGCTCTCGCAGGCGGTGCTGCTCAACATCAACCCGCCGGAGAACCAGGCCAAAGCCATGTCGCTGTGGGCCATGGGCACCATCCTGGGGCCGATCCTGGGGCCGGTGATCGGCGGCTACATCACCGACGAGTTCTCCTGGCGCTGGTGCTTCTACATCAACCTGCCGGTGGGGGCGCTGGCCTGCCTGGGGGTGTGGGCCTTCATGCCCTCCGAGCCCTCCGCCACGACCCGGCGGTTCGACTTCCTGGGCTTCGGCAGCCTGATCGTGGCGGTGGCCGCGCTGCAGCTGATGCTCGACCGCGGGCCCAGCCAGGACTGGTTCTCCTCGCCGGAGATCTGGACCGAGGCGCTGACCGCGGGCATCTCCGCGTGGGTCTTCTTCACCCACACCATCACCACCGCCCATCCGTTCATCGACCTGGCGCTGACCCGGGACCGCAACCTGGTGGGCACCTGCGCCTTCGGCTTCCTGGCGCAGAGCGTGATGTTCGGGTCGCTGGCGATCCTGCCGATCCTGATGCAGTCGCTGATGGGCTACCCGGTGCTGACCTCGGGCCTGGTCAGCACGCCGCGCGGGCTGGGCATGATGCTGGCGATCTGGGCGGCGCCCCGGCTGGGGGCGCGCATAGACCTGCGGCTGCTGCTGGCCGTGGGCCTGGTCGGCAACGCCGTGGCGCTCTGGCAGATGATGCATTTCGACCTCTCCATGACCGCCCGGCCGCTGGTGCTCTCGGGGTTCGTGCAGGGCATGGCGCAGGGCCTGCTGTTCGTGCCGATGACGACGCTGGCCTTCGCCACCGTGCCGGCGGCGCTCAGGACCGAGGCCTCGGCGATGTTCAACCTGCTGCGCGGCCTGGGCGGCAGCATCGGCATCTCGGTCATGCAGGCGCTGGCGGCGAAGAACAGCCAGGTGATGCACGCCTCGCTGGCGGCGCAGGTGACGCCCAGCGATCCCGTCTTCCGCTGGGCGCTGGACCGCGCCTTCTCGCCCGACACCCTGGCCGGCGCGCTCGCCCTCGACGCCCAGCTCAACCGCCAGGCCGCGATGGTGGCCTATGTCGACGACTTCCGGGTGATGTTCGTGGTCAGCCTGCTCTGCGCCCCGCTGGTGCTGCTGCTGCGGGCCGCCAAGCGGGCGCCGATCGA
>JAQGIJ010000246.1 GCA_028291285.1 Phenylobacterium sp.
TGGAGAGCTTCCTGCGCCGCGCCTGGGACGAGGGCTATCGCGCCGTCCTCGTCATCACCGGCAAGGGCGTGAAGGGCGACGGGGTCCTGCGCCGCCGCGCGCCGGAATGGCTGGCCGCCCCGCACCTTACCGAGATCGTCGCCGGCATCTCCGAGGCCGGCCGCCGCCACGGCGGCGAAGGCGCGCTCTACGTGGCGCTGAAGCGCAAGCGGCGCGGCTGACGACCAGCTCACTCCCGCCCTCCCCATGAAGGGGAGGGAGGGATCACAGCCTATTCGGGTCGCGACGCCTTCTCGGCGAGGCCGCTCGTCCCCTGGCGGGCCTCCAGCTTCGCGGCGACCTCGTCCAGCGAGACGCCGGCGGCGGCCAGCACCACCAGCCAGTGGTAGATCAGGTCGGCGCTCTCGGCGGCGAGCGCGGCCTTGTCGCCCTGGGCGGCGGCGATCACCGTCTCCACCGCCTCCTCGCCGAGCTTTTTGGCGGCGCGCGCCGGGTCGGCCAGCAGGTGGGCGGTGTAGGAGGCGCTCGCGTCGCCGCCTTTGCGGCTCTCGATCGTGGCGGCGAGCCGGCCAAGGACCTCGGCGAAGCGGCTCATGCGGCCTGCTCCGTCAGGCGCACGGGGATGCCGGCGCCGGCCATCGCGTCCTTGACCTCGCCGATCGAGACCTCGCCGAAGTGGAAGATGGAGGCGGCGAGCACTGCGTCGGCGCCGCCCTGCTTGACCGCGTCGACCATGTCCCGGGCGCTCCCGGCGCCGCCGGAGGCGATCACCGGCACGCCCACCGACGAGCTCACCGCCTTGAGCAGCTCCAGGTCGTAGCCGGTCTTGGCGCCGTCGCGGTCCATGGAGGTGAGCAGGATCTCGCCCGCCCCGCGCTGCACCACCTCCACCGCGTAGTCGACCACGTCGAGGCCGGTGTCCTTGCGTCCGCCGTAGGTGAAGACGCGCCAGCGGTCGTCCACGCGCTTGGCGTCGATCGCCACCACCGTGGCCTGGCTGCCGAAGGCGTCGGCGCAGGCGAAGATCAGGTCGCGGTTCTCCACCGCGGCGGTGTTGATCGAGATCTTGTCGGCGCCGGCCAGCAGCAGCCGGCGCGCATCCTCGACGCTGCGGATCCCGCCGCCCACCGACAGCGGCATGAAGCAGACGTCCGCCGTTCGGGCGACCACGTCCAGGATGATGCCGCGGTTCTCGTGGCTGGCGGTGATGTCGAGGAACATCAGCTCGTCGGCGCCGGCGGCGTCATAGGCCCGCGCCTGCTCCACCGGATCGCCCGCGTCGCGCAGGGAGACGAACTGCACGCCCTTGACCACGCGCCCGTCCTTCACGTCCAGGCAGGGGACCACCCTGACCTTAAGCATCTCGGACCTTAGGCATTTGGGACTTTCAGGGTCATGCCGCGACCTTCAGCGCCTCGGCCGGGATGATGGCGCCGTTGTAGAGCGCCCGGCCCAGCACCGCCCCGGCGATCGGCGTGCCCTTGCGCGCCTTCAGCCGGGTGATGTCCTCGACGGTGGCCAGTCCGCCCGCGGCGATCACCGGGATCGCCACCGCGTCGGCGATCTCGCCGAACGCCTCGACGTTGAAGCCCATGGTGGTGCCGTCGCGGTCGATGTCGGTGATGATCAGCGCGCCCACGCCGACGTCCTCGAACCGCTTGGCCACGGTGATGGCGTCGAGGTCGCTGTCCTCGGTCCAACCCTGCACGGCGACCTTGCCGGCGCGCACGTCGACGCTGACAGCGATCTGCTCGGGCCACAGCCTGGCGGCCTCGCGGACGATCTGCGGCTCGCGCACGGCGAGCGTGCCCAGGATCACCCGGCTGACGCCGGCCTCGATCCAGCCCTCGACGTCGGCCAGGGTGCGGATGCCGCCGCCCAGCTGCACCGGGACCGAGACCGTCTCCAGGATCGCCTCGACGGCGGCGGCGTTGATCGCCTTGCCCTGCACCGCCCCGTTCAGGTCGACCACGTGGATCCAGTGGAAGCCGGCGTCGCACCAGGCGCGCGCCTGGTTGGCCGGGTCAGGATTGAACACGGTGGCCTGGCCCAGGTCGCCGCGGATCACGCGCACGCACTGGCCGTCCTTCAAGTCGATGGCCGGGTAAAGGATCACGGTCGCCACTCCAGGAATCGGGCCAACAGGGAAAGCCCGGCGTCTTGCGACTTCTCGGGGTGGAACTGGACGCCGGCGACATTGCCGCGCGCCACGGCTGCGGGGAAGCGGCCGCCATGCTCGACAAAGGCCGCCACGTCGCGCTCGTCCTTCGGATAGATGGCGAAGGAGTGGGTGAAATACACCGCCCGGCCGTCCTTCACGTCCGAAAGGATCGGCAGGTCGGAAACATCCGAGAGCGAATTCCAGCCCATGTGCGGGACCTTGGCGTGGGGATCGTCGGGCGCGAGCTTGCGCACCTCGCCTTCGATCCAGTCGAGCCCGGCGGTCTCGCCGAACTCCAGACCGCGTGTGGCGAGCAACTGCATGCCGACGCAGACGCCCAGGAAGGGGACGCCCCTGGTCCGGACCGCCTCGGTGATGCCCTCGATCAGGCCGGGGCGCGCCTTCAGGGCGGCCATGCAGGCGGCGAAGGCGCCGACGCCCGGCAGCACCACCCGGTCGGCGGCGGCCACGGTCTGCGGATCGTCGGTCACGAGCACGCGCGCACGCCCGTCGGCCGCCTTCACCAGCGCCTTTTCGGCGGAGCGAAGATTGCCCGACCCATAGTTGATCAGGGCGACGCTCTGCATCTTCGTGAGATCCTAGAGCACGCCCTTGGTGGAGGGGGCGTGGCCTTGCGTCTTGGGGTCCAGCTCCACCGCCTGGCGCAGCGCCCGGGCGAGCGCCTTGAAGCCGCTCTCGGCGATATGGTGCGAGTTCTCGCCGTAGAGGGTCTCCAGGTGCACGCAGGCGCCGAGGTTCATGGCCACGGCGTGGTGGAACTCCTTGAACAGTTCGGTGTCCATCTCGCCGACCTTCGGGCGGACAAAGTTCACCTTCCAGATCAGGTAGGGCCGGTTGGAGAGGTCCAGCACGCAGCGGGTCAGGGTCTCGTCCATCGGGATGTAGGCGTGGCCGAAGCGGCGGATGCCCTTGAAGCCGTCCAGCGCCTTGGCGATCGCCTGGCCAAGCACGATCCCGGTGTCCTCCACCGTGTGGTGCATGTCGATGTGCAGGTCGCCCTTGGTCTCGATCTCGACGTCGATCCCGCCGTGCCGGGCGAAGTTTTCCAGCATGTGGTCGAAGAAGCCCACGCCGGTCGCAACCTTCGACGCGCCGGTCCCGTCGAGGTCGACGCGGACGCGGATCTGCGTCTCCTTGGTGTTGCGGACGACCTCCGCCTGGCGGCTCATCATCAGTATCCCTTCGCGGCCGCCAGGTCCTTCAGCGGCACCTGCGGCCGCGGGCCGTAGTGCGAGATCACCTCCGCCGCCGCGAGCGACGCCAGCCGGCCACAGGCCTGCAGCGGCCGGCCCCGCGACAGGCCGAACATGAAACCGGCTGCGTATTGGTCGCCCGCGCCGGTCGTGTCCACGACTTTCTCCACCGGCTCGGCGGCGACGCCGATCTGCTCGCCTTGCGACAGAATCAGCGAGCCCTTGTGGCTGCGGGTCACCGCGGCGAGCTTCACCCGCGCCTGGAGCGCCCCGACCGCTTCGTCGAAGCTGTCGGTCTGAAAGAGCGAGGTCGCCTCCACCTCGTTGGCGAACAGCAGGTCCACCTGACTCTCGATGAAGCCCAGCAGCGCCTCTCGGTGCCGCTCCACCACGAATCCGTCCGAGAGGGTCAGCGCCAGCATCCGGCCGGAGCCGCGGGCCAGCGCCGCGGCCTTGGCGAACGCCCGCCGGGCCGCCTCGGCGTCGAACAGATAGCCCTCGAGGTAGACGATCTGCGCCCCTTCGATCACCGCGGCGTCGACGTCGTCCTCGGCGAAGTGGGTGGAGGCGCCGAGATAGGTGCACATGGTGCGCTGGCCGTCTGGGGTGACGTTGATCATGGAGACCGCCGTCGCCGGCCCGCCGCTCAGCGGGGCGTTGTCGAAACGGGCCCCGATCGCGCGCATGTCGTGGGCGAAGA
>JAQGIJ010000276.1 GCA_028291285.1 Phenylobacterium sp.
CCCGGGTGAGGAGCTTCTGATAGAGCGCCGTGCCGATCAGCTTCACGTGACCGGCCTGCTCCTCGCCGATCAGGTCGCCGGCGCCGCGGATCTCCAGGTCGCGCGCGCTGATCTCCAGACCCGAGCCCAGCCGGTCGAAGGCCACCAGGGTGGAGAGCCTGGCGCGCGTCGCCTCCGGGACCGTGCGCTCGGGGTCGGTGAGCAGGTAGGCGACGCCCTGGGTGCGGCCGCGGCCGACGCGGCCGCGCAGCTGGTGCAGCTGGGCCAGGCCGAACAGCTCGGCGCGCCAGACCAGCATGGTGTTGGCCCGGGGCACGTCGAGGCCGCTTTCGATGATGTTGGTGGCCAGCAGCACGTCGCCGTCGCCGCCCGCGAAGGCCACCATCGCCTCGTCCACCGCCTCCGGCGAGAGGCCGCCGTGGGCGATGCGGACGGTGAGCTCGGGAACCAGCCGGGTGAGCTCATCGGAAAGCGAACCGATGTCCTCGATCCTGGGCGTGACGACGAAGCTCTGCCCGCCGCGACGGCGCTCCCGCAGGAGGGCGGTGCGGACCGTGGCGGCGTCGTAGGGGGCCAGGAAGGTGCGGATCGGCCGCCGCCGCGCCGGCGGGGTGGCGATGACGCTGACGTCCTCCACGCCAACCATGGCGAGCTGCAGGGTGCGTGGGATCGGCGTCGCGGTCAGGGTCAGCCGGTGCGCGGCGGGCGCGAGGTCGGCCAGCTGCGCCTTCAGCTTCGCCCCGAATCGCTGCTCCTCGTCGATGATCAGCAGGCCAAGGTCCTGGAAGGCGACGTCGGCGGCGGCCAGCGCATGGGTGCCGACGACCACGCCCAGCTTGCCCTCCGCCAGGGCCGCCTTGGTCGCCTTGGCCTCGGCGCTGGTGGCCAGCCGGGAGAGGTGGCCCACCTCCACGCCGGTCCCGGCGAAGCGGCGGCGGAAGGTCTCGTCGTGCTGGCGCGCCAGCACGGTGGTGGGGGCGACCACCGCCACCTGCTGGCCGCAGAGCGCCGCCGCGGCGGCCGCGCGGAGCGCCACCTCGGTCTTGCCGAAGCCCACATCGCCGCACACCAGCCGGTTCATCACGCGGCCGGAGGCGAGGTCCTGCAGCACCGCCTCGATGGCGGCCGACTGGTCCGGCGTCTCGGGGAAGGGGAAGCGGGCGGCGAACCGGGCATAGGCGGCCTTCGGCGGCTCCAGCACCGCGCCGCTGGTTTCCGCGCGGGCGCGGGCGAGCGCGACGAGGTGCTCGGCGGTGCGGTCGATCTCCCGGCTGAGCTCGGCCCGGCGGGTCTTCCAGGCGTCGGTGTTCAGGCGGTCGAGGGTGACGGCCTCAGCATCGGCCCCGTAGCGCCAGACGCGGCCGAACTCCTCCACCGGCGCCAGCACGCTCGCCCCGCCGTGATATTCGAGTCGCAGCGCATCGCGCACGACGCCGTCCACCTCGACCCGCTCCAGCGCGGTGAGCACGCCAAGCCCATGGTCCTCGTGCAGCACGACGTCGCCGACCCGCAGGTCGGGATCGGCGAGGAGCGCCGGCGCGCCCTGCGCCTGGCGCGCGGCGACCCGTCCGCCCAGCACGTCGGCGGCGCAGACCAGCACCAGGTCGGTCGCGCGGTCCTCGAAGCCGGCGTCCACGTCGGCCTGCAGGGCGAGCAGGGCGCCGGGCCTGGCCCCGGTCGCTGCGGACCAGTCCTCCACCGGCTCGGGCGACTTCTCCAGGCCGCGCCGGGCCGCGCGGACCAGCGAGCGCAGCTCGTGGGCGAGGCCGGTCAGGACCACCCTGCGGCCGGCGTCCAGATGGGCGGCGACGAAGTCGCAGAAGGCGCGGCCGGGATTACGCTCCAGGGCGAAGTTGGGGATCTGCCGCACCTCGGCGGCCGGCGGCGAGGCGGCCCGGCGGCGGTCCAGCTCGGCGGCGAGCGCCCCGGCGGTGAGGTAGAGGCGCTCGGGCGGCGGCAGGCCGGTCTCAACCTCGCCCAGCGCGCGGCGCGCCTCATAGGCCTCCTGGATCTGCTCGCCGAGCTCGGCGGCGCGCGGCCGGGCGCGCGGATCCTCGGCGAGGCGGGCGTGCGGCATCCGCTGCAGCACCGTCTCCATGCGCCCGTAGATCTCCGGGGCGCGGTGCTCGAGGCCAGGCTCGCGCTCGACCTTGGCGTCCGGCCCAAGGATGAGCTCGGAGGCGGGCCCCAGCCGCACCGCCGACAGGGGCGCTTCGGTGCGCTGGCTCAAGGGGTCGTAGCGCTTGATCTCGCCGACCCGGTCGCCGGCCTCGAAGCTGATGCGAACCGGCGCCTCGGCGCCGGCCGGGAAGACGTCGGCCACCTCGCCCAGGATGGCGATCTCGCCGGGCTCGTCGATGCGGTCGTCGAACAGATAGCCGGTGGTGCGGGCGAAGGCCTCGAGGACCTCCCGCTTCAGGGGCTTGCCGGAGGTCACCTCGAGGAAGGCGCTCCTGAACGCCTTGGCCGGCGGGACCTTCTGCAGCAGGGCCTCGGCGCTGGCGACCAGGACGCGGGGCCCCTCGGCGGCCTCCGACAGGCGCGCCAGGACCGCCATCCGCCGGCCCATGCACTCGCGCGAGGGCGAGGCGCGGTCGTAGGGCAGGCAGTCCCAGGGCGGCAGGACCAGCACCTCCACGTCCGGCGCGAACTGCCGCAGCGCGCGGCCGATCTCGTCGGCGCGCCGCTCGCTGGAGGCCACATGGACGAGGCCGTCCTTGCCGGCGGCCCGGGCCGGCTCGATCAACGCCTGGGCGAT
>JAQGIJ010000284.1 GCA_028291285.1 Phenylobacterium sp.
GGACATCATCACCTTAGAAGGGGTGACGCTAAATCAGCTCATTCCAGCCGACTTCGTCTTTGTTTGAGCGGCGCCAGCGCCGAGGGCTGCTGTCAGTCTAACGGCAACTTGTCTCCACTTGGCGCAACTGGGGCAGGGGCGTCGTCGCCTCAGGCCATCAGGGACTTCCACTCAGCCAGGGCGAGCGGTTCTGCTTGTAAGTCTCTCGGCTGGTGAGGTGGCGCTTCATCACCACCAGCCGGATGACCTCCGGTGAGGAGTCGAAGTATCGAAAAGGGGCTGGTCGATTTCGCCATGGCCGCGCCCATAGCCGAAGCCCGGTTAGCCCGTCATGAAGTTTGCTTTGACAGCGCCGCCCCGGTTCATCCGCGGCTACCCCGGCCTGCTCGGGCCTGGAGCTAAGGTCGTCCGACGCCGCCACTCACTGTCGGAACGTTGTTGGTCAGGACCGCGGTCGCGTGGGCTGACTACAGCCTGAACGGCGCCCGCGGCCCGCGGTTTTGGCATAGCTGCGCTATGTCGCGGGGGCGGCCTGGGTCGATTGCACGCAATCCCTTGCGAATTTGACATATTATGTCTTATTTGTTTCGGCTGCGTTTCAACAGGCGCTGAATCCCGCCGCAAGAGCAGGATCGGCAAGGCTTTAGGGCCGGCCACGGACGAGCGCGCATCCAACGGGGCGACCGGGTCAGGCGTGACCCTTACGAGACAAGCGACGGAAAAGTCGCGCCAAATTGGGAGGAGGATCGATGTTTTCGAAGTCACTCATGCTGCGCAGCGCTTGCGCCATCGGCGCGCTCTCGGTCTGCGCCACGGGCCGGGCGCTGGCGCAACCGGTGGACAACTCCAGCGTCCTGGAGGAGGTCGTCGTCACGGCGCGGAAGCGCGACGAGAACCTGCAGAACATCCCGGTCGCGGTGACCGCGCAGACCGGCGAGCAGCTGATCAAGCAGTCGATCGACCAGCCCTCCGACCTCGGCCGCATCGTTCCCAGCCTGATCGTCCCGCAGAGCACCAACGCGGTGCCGAACGTCGCCCAGTTCCGGCTGCGCGGCCAGACCGCGCCGGACAACATCCTCACCCTCAGCCAGCCGGTCGGTCTCTACATCGACAGCGTCAACGTTCCGCACCCGGTCGGCGCCAACAGCGCCTTCTTCGATCTGGCGCGTGTGGAGGTGCTGAAGGGTCCGCAGGGCACCCTCTACGGCCGCAACACGACGGGCGGGGCGATCAACATCGTCACGCGCGGGGCCGACTTCTCCGGCCTGCATGGCTATTTGAGCGGTGAGCTCACCAACTACCGCGGCCGCAGGTTCGCCGGCGCGGTGAACGTGCCGATCCTGCACGACATGCTGGCGGTGCGCCTCGCCTACCAGCGTTGGGACCGCCGGGGCTATGGCGTCTCTCGCTTCACCGGCAAGCACACCGGCGGCGACCGCGCCGACGACACCGCCCGCCTGTCGGTCAACTTCCAGCCGACGTCGAACTTCAAGGTCATCGGCAAGGTGGACTACGGCAAGTCCAACCGCGACGGCAACCTGCTCACCATCGCGCACCTCAACCCGCTTCCGACCCAGGGGATCGTCGCCGAAGCCGCGGCCTATGAAGGCTCGCTGGCCGCGGGCCTGGCCCGCCTGCAGTCCTGCGTCGGCGGCGACATCTTCTCGACCTGCTCCAAGTCGGACACCTTTGACAACGTCAAGGTCTGGCACGACGTCCTGGACGCCACCTGGGACATCACGGACCAGGTGCGGCTGCGCTCGATCACCGGTTACCACTACTTCCGGCGGCTGGCTTGGTTCGACATCGACGGCACCCCCTACCAGGGCGGCGAGAGCAGCGCCGGCATCGGCGGCTTCCAGCCCGACGTCGGCGTGGCGCGGCCGCCGGTGGGCGCGCGCCTGCCGGACGGGACCCTGGCGCCCACCGGGCCCTACACCTTCCCGTTCCATATCCGCCCCGACCAGGAAGCGGCGCAGTACACCCAGGAATTCAACCTCTCGGGCGCCGCCTTTGACGGCCGGTTCAACTGGCTTGTGGGCGCCTTCGCCAGCAAGGAATCCGGGAACGGCGTGCAGATCTCGCTGCGCAACCCGGCGACGCAGGTCGTCACCGCGCCGTTCTACGCGCCAAACCCGAACGCCTTCGAGGGCCTCCACGTCCGGTCCAGGACCTGGGCGCTGTTCACCCAGAACGACATCAAGATCTCGGACGTGGTCTCGGTCACCCTGGGCGCCCGCTACACCGAAGAAAAGCTGAGCCAGGTCAACGCGTCCTGGCGCTACAGCCAGAACTACGAGCACGCCGGCACGCCGCTTGCCGGACCGGGGCAGAACTACGAGTGCCTCTACGGGGCCTTGGGGGCCGCGGCGGTGCCCGACCAGTATGGCCCCGTCCGGCTGGCCGACTATCAGACCGACTTCCGGGCCTGCGCGCTCGGCCAGAGCGCCAAGTTCAGCGGCATCTCCTACCTTGCCAGCCTGAACCTGCAGCTCACGCCCGACATGCTGCTCTACTTCAAGACCTCGAAGGGCTTCCGCGGCGGCGCCCTGCAGCTGCGGGCCCCGCAGGTGGCGGCGGTGCGGCCGGAGACGGCGCTGGACTACGAGATCGGCTTCAAGAGCGACCTGCTGCAGCATCGGCTGCGCGCCAACTTCGCGGCCTACCAGACCAACTACGACAACGCCCAGTTCAGCTTCGTCGAGGTGGTCCCGCCCGGCATCCGCACCACCGTGCTGCGCAACGCCGCCAAGGTGCAGATGCGCGGCGCCGAAGCCGAGCTGCGCTTCATCCCGATCACCGGCCTGACGCTGGGCGCCAACGTCAGCTACCTCGACGCGCATTATGTCAGCTTCCCGGGCGCGCCCACCTCGCAAGGCCCCGTCAACGCCGCCGGACAGCGCCTGGAGATGCCGCCGTGGAACTTCGACATCAACGGCCGATACGAGTTGGAGACGGGGCCCGGCCGGCTGGGGATCCAGGCCGACTACAACTTCGCCTCGCGGATCCCGTTCAGCCTGCTCGGCCAGGAGAACTCGGTGCCCGACGACATCGAGCGGCGGCTGCGCAACTCGGTGAGCCTGGTCAACGCGCGGATCGACTACACCGTGCCGGACATGGGGCTGACGGTCGCGCTTTTCGCCACCAACCTGCTGAACAAGAAGTACGCGCAGAACTCGCACCCGACGGGGCTCGGCTTGTCGGAAGCCTCCAACGGCGGGGTGCTGACCGCCCTGGTGCGCGAGCCGCGCATCTGGGGGGTCTCCGTGCGCAAGCGTTTCGGCTCCGAATAAGGCCAG
>JAQGIJ010000295.1 GCA_028291285.1 Phenylobacterium sp.
CCATCGCCGCGATCTTCGCGTTGGGGGTCGCCTGGGTGCCTAGCGGCGAGGTTTCGGTCATGCCCCAGGCGTGGGTCACCTCCACCCCGTAGTCGTCGCGGAAGGCGCGCACGAGCGCCTCGGGCACGGCCGAGCCGCCGATCACCACGCGCTTCAGCGTCGAGAGCTTGGCGCCGGTCTCCCGCAGGTTGGTCAGCAGCATCTGCCAGACCGTCGGCACCGCCGCGGAGAAGGTCACCCCCTCGGTCTCGATCAACTCGTGCACCGCCGCCCCGTCGAGCCGGGGGCCCGGCATGACCAGCTTCGCCCCCGCCGCCGGCGCGGAGAAGGTGATCCCCCAGGCGTTGGCGTGGAACATGGGCACGATCGGCAGCACCACATCGCGCGCGGTGATCCCCAGCACGTCGCAGCCCATGGTCACCAGGGTGTGCAGGACTTTCGACAGGTGGGAGTAGAGCACCCCCTTCGGATTGCCCGTGGTGCCGGAGGTGTAGCAGAGCCCCGCGGCGGTGTTCTCGTCGAACCCGCCCCACTCGAACTCGGCCGAGCTCTCCGCCACCAGCGTCTCGTAGCAGAGCGCGCCCGGGAAGTTCACGCCGGCCATGTGGGCCTCGTCGGTCATGACGATGACCTGCTCGACGCTGGTCATCCGGGCCCGCTGCTCCAGCAGCGCCGGCAGGAAGGTCAGGTCGGCGATCAGCACCCGGCTCTGGGCGTGGTTGATGATGTAGCAGAGCTGGTCGACGAAGAGCCTGGGGTTCAGGGTGTGGCAGACCGCCCCCATGCCCATGATGCCGTACCAGGCCTCCAGGTGGCGGGCGCTGTTCCAGGCCATGGTGGCGACGCGGTCGCCGGGCCGCACGCCCAGCTTGACCAGTGCGTTCGACAGGCGCTTGGCCCGCCCGTGCGCCTCGGCATAGGTGGTCCTGACGATCGGGCCCTCCACCGAGCGGGTGACGATCTCGGTGTCGCCGTGCCAGGTCTTGGCGTGATCCAGGATCTTGTCGACCGTCAGCGGCCAGTCCTGCATGAGGCCAAGCATCTGAACTCCTTTTGTTTCTCTCCCGCGCGCCACGCTAGCCAGCGCGCGTGCGCCGCGCAACGCACCTTGTGGAACGCATCCTGCATCGCACGCCCCGACCGGCCCGGTCTGTCTCCGTCCGGGACGGCCACCCTACGAAGGCGGGCGAACGAGCCCAAAGGTCCCCGCCTTCTGCCGATGCCATCCGCATCGGCCGCCCCGGCCCTCCGTCAGGGGCCGGGGCTTCCTTTTATGGTCGTCCGACTCGCTCGCCGACCTGCGCATGAAGCTCCCGGTCAAGGCTCCTTGTCGAGCCGCGCGTCGGCCGTGGCGATGTCGCTCGGCGGCGCCGGGAAGCTGCCCCACGGCAGGTCGCGCTTCAGGGTCATCGACCAGCGGCTCAGCCACTCGTCGCCGTTCGGGTCGGCGACGTCATCGCTGATGCGGTAGGCCGGGTCGGACATGGCGCGGTCCAGGCTCACCACCTTCAGGTCGTTGCGCTTCAGGATGTCGGCGATGTCGCCCAGGCTGTCGGCGTTGAGCCGCGTGTCGTGCAGCAGGAAGACCAGCGCCGGCCGCCGCCCGAGCAGTTGCAGCGCCGCCGTGCGGTACCAGGCGACCACCGCTTCGGTATAGTCGAGGTAGGACCGGCGGATGCGTGCCGCCTCCGCCGCGTCCGGCTTCAGCACCGCCTCGTCGTACGGCAGGGCGAACATCCAGTCGGCGTTCTCCAGCGTCACCGGCGCGACCTGGTAGCCGTGCGCCTTCAGCCAGGCCTCGAAGGCCTGCTTGTCGGCCAGCGTCGCCCCGGTCTCGAGGTAGGGATGCCGGAACCAGAGC
Organism: Phenylobacterium sp.; assembly: GCA_028291285.1. The sequence goes on from JAQGIJ010000295.1 coordinate 1,862, forward strand.
GGCCGGCGCCCATGGCGCGCCAGCAGCGGCCGCAGCAGCGCATCGTCGCGCGCCACGTCGGCGATGTAGGCGTCCACCGGGGTCTTGTTCAGCGAGCCGTGGGAATAGGTGTGGTTGCCGAGGGCCTGCCCGGCGCGGAGCCAGGCCTCGACCAGCGCCAGCCGCGCCGGCGCATCCGCGCCTTCGAGCTTGTCACCGATGACGAAGCCGGTCGCCTTCAGCCGCCGCGCCTTCAGCGCGCCCAGCAGCTCGGCGTTGGTGGCGGCCAGGTAGGGCGTGGTCTCGTCGAGCGAGAGGCCGGGCACGTCGTCGAAGGTGAGCGCCACATTCTCGGTCCGCGCCGGGCCCCAGAGCGCCAGCGCCACAAGCATCGCGGCGGCGAAACCGCCGCGCCGTCTGAAGACCATCTGAGTTCCGTCTGCTGGATGCCGGCGCCGCCTCTGGCCTTCGCACGACCCCTGGCGGCCGTCCACGCCGAAGGTGATCGCCAAAGCGTCACCCTGACGAGGCGTCCCGTCGCAGGGCCATGGCCAAACCTGCGTGCTAGCTGAGCCGTGGGGGACGTCACTTGCTGCAAGGCATTCACCGCATGCGCGCGTACGCTTCCGTTTGCCTGGGCCTCTTCCTGGCCTCCGCCCTGTTCGCGTCCTCGCCCGCCCGCGCCGGCGGCTTCGAGGACCAGGTCCTGACCGAGGTCAACCAGATCCGCGCCCATCCGCAGGCCTACGCCCGCGAGCTGCGCCACGCGGAGGTGGCCCAGGCGCGCTACGGCGACGGCTATGGCATGGCGCAGGAGGACCCCGACGCCGTCGAGGACGCCATCGACTTCCTGATGCGCCAGCCGCCGCTGCCGCCGCTGCAGGCCGACCGCCGCTTGGCGGCCGCGGCCCGCGCGCACGTCGCTGCGCAAGGGCCCCGCGGCGACGTCGGCCACGGCGGGCCGGGCGCGCTCGGCCAGCGCCTGCAGAGCCACGGCCTGTGGGCGGGCCTGGCCGCCGAGACCATCTCCTACGGCCAGCGCTCGCCGCGCGACGTGGTCCGCCAGCTGGTGGTCGACTCCGGCGTGCCGAACCGCGGCCATCGCAAGGATCTCTTCGGCCACGCCTTCCAGGCCGCCGGCGTGGCCTGCGGCCGGCACGCGGAATGGGGCTCGATGTGCGTCATCGACTTTGCAGGCGCCATCGTGCGGCGCTAACCGACCGCCACGACCTCGACCTCTGCGCCGTTCACCTCGACCACGTCGCCGGCTTGCCTGCCCAGCAGCGCGCGGGCCAGCGGCGCGACGTAGGAGATGCTGCCCTTGGCGGGATCGGCCTCGTCCTCGCCGACGATGCGGTAGCTCTGGCGCCGGCCGTCCTCGCGCTCGATCTCGACGGTGCGGCCGAACTGGACCTGTCCCGCCGGGCCCTCCGGCTCGGTCAGCTGGGCGCTCGCGCGGCGGGCCGACCAGTAGCGCAGGTCCCGCGTCGCGCGCGCCATGGCGGTGCGGTCGGCGCTGATCCCGCCCTCCGCCTGGGCCGCCGCGTAGGCCGCCCGCGCGGCGTCCAACGCGGCATCGATGGCGGCCAGGCCGCTGGCCGTGACGAGGTTGGGATGGGCCGAGATGGGACGGTCGGGCAGGTCCGCCGCGCGCGCCTCGTTGTCCTCTTCCCGGGTGAAGGCGACAGCCATGCGCCTGATCTAGGGCCGCGACACGCCCGAAGGAAGGGGCGGAGCGCTTGCCGCGGTGCTCGCGTTTCGCCAGCCTGCTCCAGAGGTGACCCGCCGATGACGGCCACGCCAGGCCCGGATCTGAAGGCTCAAGCCCGCACGGCGGTGAGCCAGAACCTGAGCGTCTTCCATCCGATTCCGGCGCTCTATCCGCTGCCCGCGCTCGCCCTGGTGCTGCTGGTTGGGGTGGCGGCGGGACAGCCCGGCCCCGCCCT
>JAQGIJ010000327.1 GCA_028291285.1 Phenylobacterium sp.
GATCAGCTGAGGAGGCCGCCATGGGCCTGGAGGAACTCGCCGCGCACATCGAAATCCAGCAGGTGCTCTATCGCTACTGCCGGGGCGTCGACCGCGGGGACGTCGCGCTGCTGGCCAGCGTCTATCATCCCGACGGGATCGATCGGCATGGGGCGTTCTCCGGCCTGGGGACCGAGTTCGCGGCCCTTCTCGTGCCGCGGATGGACCAGGTTCCGACGGCCGGCCAGCACCACATCACCAACGTGCTGATCGAGCTCAACGGCCAGGTGGCGAACGTCGAAAGCTACTACATCGCCTTCCATCCGCAGGCGACGGAGGCGGGCGTCGGCCACGCCCTGGTCTGCGGCCGCTACCTCGACCGTTTCGAGCGCCGCGACGGCGTCTGGCTGATCGCCGAACGCCAGGTGGTGATCGACGTCTCGCGCGACCTCGAGGGGTCCTCGGATTGGCCGGGCGCCGCGAACTTCCCGGCCGGACGGCGCCGCCAGGAGGATCCGTCGGCGGCCCTGTTCGCCAGCCGCGAGGCGGCGGCGTGAGCGCGCCGCAGGGCGCGACCGGCCTGGACCTGGGCATCGCCGGGCGCAGCGCCCTGGTCTGCGGCTCCAGCAGCGGCCTCGGCGAGGCCTGCGCCCGGGCGCTGGCCGCGGCGGGGGTCGAGGTGGTGCTGAACGGACGTGACGCCGGCAAGCTGGAGGCGGCGGCGGGACGCCTGGCGCAGGCGACCGGCCGCACGCCACGCTTCCTCGCAGCGGACGTCGCCACCGTCCCCGGACGCGAAGCGCTGCTCGACCTGGCCGGACCGCTGGACATCCTGGTCACCAATGCGGGTGGACCTCCGCCCGGCGATCCCTTGCAGCTGACCGAGGCGCAATGGCTCGCCGCGCTGCAGACCAACATGCTCTCGGCCATCTTCCTGATGGGCGCGGCCGTGCCCGGCATGGCCGAGCGCGGATGGGGACGGGTGATCAACATCACCTCCGCCGCGGTCAAGGCGCCGATCGCACCGCTGGGCCTCTCCAACGGCGCGCGGGCGGGCCTGACCGGCTATGTGGCGGGACTGTCGCGGCACGTCGCCGGCAGCGGCGTGACGATCAACAACCTGCTGCCGGGGCAGTTCCTGACCGAACGCCTGACCTCATTCGCGAAGAGCCAGGCCGCGGCGCGCGGGATCGGGGTCGACGAGATGCTGGCCGAGATGGCCCGCAACACCCCCACCGGCCGGCTCGGCGATCCGGCCGAGTTCGGCGCCTGGTGCGCCTTTCTCGCCAGCGCCCACAGCGGCTACGTCACCGGCCAGAATCTGCTGCTCGACGGCGGCAGCTATCCGGGGACGCTCTGAGCCTAGCTGGCGGCTAAGCCACGGCGGCGGCGTTGTCGACGCTGAGAGCCACCCCATTGATGTAGCGGGACTCGTCGCTGATCAGGAACAGCACCGCCTGGGCAAGGTCCGCAGGATCGCCAAGGCCCGGCGCCGGGGCGGAGGCCAAGGCCAAGGCCTGCGCCGCGCCCCTGACGTTGCGGACCATCGGGGTGTCGAAGCCCAACGGGTGCAGCGAGTTGCACCGGATCTTCAGCGCATTGTCGGCGCAGTAGACGGCCACGGCGCGGGTCAGCGACTCCACCGCTCCCTTGGCGGCGCAATAGGCGGTGAAGCGCCATTGGCCTCTGAGCGATGCGATCGAGGCCATGTTGACGATGGAGCCGCCGCCGTTTTGCCGCATCGCGGAGACCGCGTGCTTGCAGCCGAAGAAGCAGCCATCCGCGTTCACCGCCATCACGCGCCGCCATTCCGACTCGGTGGCGCTCTCCACCGAGCCCACCTCGACCACGCCGGCGTTGTTCACCAGCCCGTCGAGACGACCATCCTCGGCCAGCACGTCGGCGATCAGCGATGTCCACGCCGCCTCCTGGGTCACGTCATGCCGCACGAAACGGGCGCCGCGGCCGATCTCCTCGGCGACCCGGCGGCCATTGGCTTCGTCCAGGTCGGCAAGGACGACGCGGGCGCCCTCCTGGGCGAGCAGGCGCGCATCCGCCTCGCCCAGGCCCTTCGCTGCGCCGGTGACGATCACGACCTTGTTTTCGACCCGGCCCATCACATCCTCCCCGATCCCGCGCCGCAGTCATGCCGGCGCGACCCTTAAATAGCACACGTAGCACAAATGGCTTGCCCGGGTTGAGGGCTTGGCTAGGCTCATGGCGACTGATCGCGGAACCGCGTTCCGGGAGGTACGCCGGTGGCTGACACGCAGGTCCGCAAGTCCTACTGCCGCACCTGCCAGGCCTTCTGCGGGGTGGAGGTGGAAGTGGCCGACGGTCGCCTGGTGCGGATCCGCGGGGATTCCGCCGACCCGGTGAGCCACGGCTTCGTCTGTAGCAAAGGGCTGCAGGCCCCCGAACTGCACCATGGCGAGGGCCGCCTGCTGCACCCCTTGAAGCGGGCCGGGGAGGGCGGCTGGGAGCCGATCGCCAGCGAGACCGCGCTGGCCGAGATCGGCGCACGCCTGGGCGAGATCCTGCAGGCCCACGGACCTGACGCCGTCGCCGTCTATGGCGGCACCCAGAGCCTCTTCGACGCGGTCACGCCGCTGGCGACGCGCGGCTTCGCCGCCGCTCTCGGCGTCTCCTACTACGGCACCATGACCATCGACCAATCCGCCAAATGGCTTGCGGAGGCGCGGTGCGGAACCTTCGGCGGCGGACCGCAGCCCTTCGACACCGCGGACGTCTGGATGCTCGTCGGGTCCAATCCGCTGGTCTCCATGGTCGCCGCGGGCGGGCCCACGCAGTTCGGCTTCCACGATCCGGTGCGGGCGCTTCGTCGCGCCAGGGCCAGGGGGCTGAAGCTGATCGTCGTCGACCCACGCGGCAGCGAGACCGCGCGCCAGGCCGATCTCTTCCTGCAGC
>JAQGIJ010000341.1 GCA_028291285.1 Phenylobacterium sp.
CGCCGCCCGAGAAGACCATCCGCTCGCCTTTGCCGTACACGCCATAGGACTTTGCTGCGATTTCTCCAAGGCTCCCCGACCCCTGAATAGGGCCTGAACCAACCACCTCGCCGGTCTTGGTGTCGAATACCGAGGAGGCGGTGTCGAAGGCCGCCTTCGAGCCCACCAGGCGCACGCCGCCGTGCAGGTCGAGCTTGTAGTCGCCCTCATGGTAGATGCCTTCGCGCGCGACGATTCGCACCGGGTCTGGGCCCTGCTCGTCGACGACCAGCGCGGGGCGGTCGAGCACGATGCGCTGGTAGTCGTGGGGATCGCGCGTGGCGCTCTCGGCGGTGATCACGAAGGCCCGGCCTTTGTTGTCGCGGCCGACCAGCCGCGGATTGGTGAGCCGGATCGGCGCGGAGGTGTCCTTCGGCAGGGCCGGCTGGGCGATCAGCGCGTTGAAGGCCACCGCGGCGGCCAGCCCCGCGAGGATCAGGCCGATCAGCGCGGGGAGCAGGATGCGCAGGAGCCGCACCAGCCGCGAGCGGCGGCGCCACTGCAGCACCTGCGCCCGGCGATCGGGGGCGGTGGAGAGCGCGACGTCGGGGGCGGACACCGGCGATGGTCCTCAGGCGTGGGCGAAGATGTCGACGTCTTCCCAGCCGGCGACGTCGAGGATGGCGCGGTGCGGCAGGAAATCGAAGCAGGCGCGGGCGAGCGCGTCGCGGCCTTCGCGCGCCAGCATCTCGTCGAGCCGGGCGCGCAGCGCATGCAGGTGCAGCACGTCGGAGGCGGCATAGGCCACCTGGTCGTCCGACAGCTTGGCAGCGCCCCAGTCGGAGCTCTGCTGGGCCTTGGAGAGGTCCACCCCGGTCAGCTCCTTCGTCAGGTCCTTCAGGCCGTGGCGGTCCGTGTAGGTCCGCGCCAGCTTGGAGGCGATCTTGGTGCAGTAGACCGGCGCCGTGACCACCCCAAGGTGATAATAGAACATTGCGATATCAAAGCGGCCGAAATGGAAGATCTTGGTGACCGCCGGATCGGTCAGCAGCCGCTTCAGGTTGGGGGCCTCGTAGCTCGCGCGGTCGAGCTGCACCAGGTGGGCGTCGCCCTGGCCGTCCGAAAGCTGCACCACGCACAGCGGATCGCGACCGATCCTGAGGCCCATGGTCTCTGAGTCGATGGCGACGGACGAGGCGGTGGCCAGCACGTCGGCCGGCAGATCGCCTTGATGCAGGAAGTTCGTCACTTCGACTTGGAGCTCCGACGACCGTTGGCCCAGAGCCTGACCGGTTCAGATCGATGCGATCTGGATCGGTGAATCAGGCTGCACACTTTCCATTAGAGCCCTTTCGGGCGGATCAGGCGATTCCACCTGATCCTAAAGGGCTCTGGCCCCCGGCAATCTTCGGGGGTGGTGCCCAGGAGAGGACTCGAACCTCCACGGCCGTTAAGCCACTGGCACCTGAAGCCAGCGCGTCTACCAATTCCGCCACCTGGGCCCGGTCCGTCGGATCGGGAGGCGGCTACATATGGCGCCGCCCGGCGGCGGTCAACGGCTCCGCACGCCGCTGGCGGGCCAGCCGCATTGCGAGGGGCGGGCGCATCGTCTATCGCCAGGGCCAGCGAACATTCCACAGCGGGCCGGCTCATCCCCATGCAGAACCTCGTCACGGTCTTTGGCGGAACCGGCTTCATCGGTAGCCAGACGGTGCGGCAACTCGCCAAGGCCGGCTGGCGGATCCGGGTGGCCGTGCGCAATCCGAACCTCGCCTATCGCATGCGCCTGCTGGGCGACGTCGGCCAGATCGACGTGGTGCAGGCCAACATCCGCAACCGCCCCTCCATCCAGCGCGCGGTCGAGGGCGCGACGGCGGCGGTGAACCTGGTGGGCGTGCTCTACGAGACGGGCCGGCAGGGCTTCCAGGCGATCCACGCCATGGCCGCGCGCAACGTGGCCGAGATCGCCCGCGCCGAGGGCGTGACGCGGCTGGTGCAGATGTCGGCGCTCGGGGCGGACGCGAGCTCCGGCTCGAAGTACGCCCGCACCAAGGCCGAGGGCGAGATCGCCGCGCGCGAGGTCTATCCCGACGCCGTGGTCGTGCGGCCCTCGATCGTGTTCGGCCAGGAGGACGCCTTCTTCAACCGCTTCGCCGCCATGGCCGCGGTCAGCCCGGTGCTGCCGCTGATCGGCGGCGGCAGGACCCGCTTCCAGCCGGTGTTCGTCGGCGACGTCGGCAAGGCGCTGGCCATCACGGTCACCGCCCGGGAGACTGCCGGCATGACCTACGAGCTCGGCGGGCCGGCGGTGTTCACCTTTCGCCAGCTGATGGAGCTGATGCTGGCCCAGACCGGCCACCGCCGGATCCTGGCGCCGACGCCCTTCCCCATCGCGCGCCTGCTGGGCGCGGTCGGCGACCTGGCGAGCGCGGTGATCGCGCCGCCGATCACCAGCGATCAGGTCGAGCTCCTCAAGACCGACAACGTGGTCAGCGGCGCCTATCCGGGCCTGCCCGAGCTGGGGATCACGCCGACCACCCTGGAAGCGGTGCTGCCGACCTACCTCTACCGCTACCGCAAGGGCGGCCAGTACGCCGACCAGGAAGAGCGCGAGCTCGCCGCCGGCCGGGCGTAACCACCACCCCTTCCTTGGTGTGCATGGGTCCCGGTCTTCGCTGCGCGAAACCGGGGTGACAGCTTTGGAAGACCTTAGCCCAGCGCCAGCGCCGCCAGGCCGACGCCGCCGATCAGGATCCGCAGCCAGCCGAACGGGGCCAGGCCGCGGCGGGTGAGGATCGCCAGCATGCCGCGGATGACCAGCATCGCCACGACGAAGGCGACGACGAAGCCGATCGCGATCAGCGGGATCTCGGACTTCACGGCCATCAGCTCGTGGCGGTTCTTGAAGGCGTCGATGGCGAAGGCGCCGGCCATGGTGGGGATCGCCAGGAAGAAGGAGAATTCGGCCGCCGCGCGCTTCTCCACCCCCATCAGCATCGAGCCGACGATGGTCGAGCCCGAGCGCGAGGTCCCGGGGATCATCGCCAGGCACTGGAAGAGGCCGACGACGAAGGCCGTGCCCAGCGGCAGCTTCATCGGGTCGTTGCGGCGCGGCGTCGGGGCCAGCCGGTCGATGAAGAGCAGGATCACCCCGCCGACGATCAGCGAGACGCACTGCACCGTCGGGCTGTCGAACAGCACCTTCTTGATGAAGTCGTGCAGCAGGACGCCCAGCACGGCGGCCGGAATGAAGGCGATGATGACGCTGAGGGCGAAGCGGCGGGCCTGCGGGTCGCTGGGCAGGCGGACCACCGCGCCCCAGAGCTTTTCGAAGTAGAGCACCACGACCGCCAGGATGGCGCCCAGCTGGATCAATACGGTGAAGGTGTCCCAGAAGCCGTTCGGCAGGCCGAGCGCGGTCTTGGTCAAGAGCAGCATGCCGGTGGACGAGACCGGGATGAACTCGGTCACCCCTTCGATGACGCCGAGGATGACGGCGTAGATCCAGTCCGGCACGGGACGCTCCGATGGCTTTGGGCAGGCGTCTTACAGGCCCTGATCATGATGAAGAAGTCGTTTCGGCCGAGCTTTCCGGCTCCGGGCCCACGTAGCGCGCCCTGGGGCGGATGAGGACGTCCGCCTGCGCCTGCTCGATGGCGTGGGCGATCCAGCCGGCGCAGCGCGCCACCGCGAAGATGGCGAAGGGCGCGTCCTTGGGCAGGCCCAGCGACTCGCATCCGGCCATCAGGGCGAAGTCGAGGTTCGCCGCCTGGCCGGTGACGGCGGCCACCGCCGCCTTCAGCGCGGCCAGTTCCGGCGGCAGGGGGAAGCGCGCCAGCAGGGCCGTGGCGCGCGGGTCGCCCTGCGGATAGAGCGGATGGCCGAAGCCCGGCAGCAGCCGGTCCTCCACCAGCCGGTTGGCGATGGCCTCCCGCGGCCCCAGCCGGGCGGCTTCCGCCGCGAAGGTGCGCACCGCCGCCGTCGCTCCCCCGTGCCGCGGTCCGGAGAGGGTGGCGAGACCGGCCAGCGCGGCGGCGGCCAGCGACGCCCCGGTGGAGGCGGCCACCCTCGCTGCGAAGGCCGAGGCGTTCAGCTCGTGGTCGGCGACCAGCACCAGCATGCGCCGGATCAGGTCCGCGCCCGCCCCGCCGGGACCAACGCCCCAGGCGAGCGCCAGCCGGCCGTGGATGGCGCCGCCGCCCACCTCGCCGGCCACCGCGTCGGTAAGGATGTCGAGCAGCGTCGCCGCTTCCACCGCCAGCGCCAGCGCGTTGCGCCCGCGCGCCGGCGGATCGCTCCCGGCGCGCTGGGCGAGCGCCAGGAAGGCGCGGGTCCGCAGGTCCGGCGCCTGCGGCGGCCGCGGGCGCTCGCTGCGCTTCAGCGCCGCCC
>JAQGIJ010000360.1 GCA_028291285.1 Phenylobacterium sp.
CTCGCGTTCGCTCTAGTGGAAGTTTGGCTAGTGGAAGTTTGGAGAATTCGGACGGCAGGCGCAGACGTCCGCGACGGGATAGGACGGCGATCCAGGGCCTGAGCATGTCGTCGATGGTCTTGGCTAGGAGGCCGGGTAAGGCAAAAGCGAACACCGAAGGGGGCTAAGGTCCGTTCGTGGCGCCGCTCACCCCTTCTCGGCAGTCGTCCGGTTTCCTGCCGCACGGGCCTTATCGTGCCACTCTCTAGCGGCCTCGAGGAAATGGGCGCGCGTGATGCCGAGTGACTTCTCCGCGTGTGCTTCCGCAGCCCGAGCTCGCTTCTGATACTCTTCACTTTTGGTCATGTTGAGAGCCGTACCCCTCGGCCGAGGGCGGTTCAACCGCCGTGACGCCCCTGCGCCCTATGCGTCGAACTAGCCCAACGCACAGCCGTCATACCGCTGTGGTCGGATCGTCGTCCGTCAGCGCGCCAATCTTCACCCGAAGCGCCACAGCCACCTTCTCCAGCACCGTCACCGTGGGATTCCGCACAGCCCGTTCGATGCCTGAGATGTAGGTGCGGTGCAGACCAGCCTCGTCGGCGAGCTGTTCCTGCGACCAGCCCTTGTCCTTCCTCAGCCGTTGGACGGCGAGCGCCACGCGCCGACGGATTTCCATGGATCGAGAGGGCTTTGGCGCAGCCGATCGATCTACAGACGATGAGTCTCAATTGAGTTGACTGCATCGCCGCGGGCATGGCTGACCATGACGTCCTTGAGACTCATGGGATGCATACTCGTGCAACACCTGACGCCATCCGCGGTGCGCTACATAAAGCTTGGACCCGGAGGCTCATGGCTTGAGCGATGCCTGTCAGATGGCCTGGTGGAGCTGGGCTATCACGGGATCCCGCACGAACTGGCGGCCGCTGGCCGGTGGGAACAGCTTGAGCAGCAGCTGGTCGGTGAGGGCCGGTCACCGGGCAAGGCGAAGAGCTTCATCCGCGAGGTGCGGGACTTTTACACCCTGGGCCCTGACGGCCTCTGGATCACCATCGGCCAGGGCCGGCTCTGGTGGGCGTTCGCCGAGCCCGAGGTGAGCCCCTTGGACGAACCCGGTCGCGGCGCCCGGGTCCGCAAGGTGATCGGTCGCTGGCAGGATGAGAGCCTGACCGGGGAGCGGCTGGACCTCTCCCGCCTCTCCACCCGCCTTACCAAGGTCGCGGCCTACCAGCAGACCATCTGCCAGGTGGGAGAGGAGGGCTACCTGCTGCGCCGGCTGAACGGCGTGGAAGACGCGGCGGTGCAGCGGGCGCATGCCGCCAACCAGGAGCTGACAGCCGCGGCCCTGGCGCTGATCCAGGCGCTGGACTGGCGGGACTTCGAGCTGATGGTCGATCTGATCTTCGCCGCCAGCGGTTGGCGCCGGGTGTCGGCGGTGGGCGGCAGCAATCAGGCCGACAGCGACCTGATGCTGGAGCAGGCCGCCACCGGCGAGCGGGCCTTCGTGCAGGTGAAGTCCGCCGCCAACCCCGCGGTGCTCACCGACTACCTGCAGCGCTTCGCGGCCTCGGGCTTCGACCGCATGTTCTTCGTCTGCCATTCGCCCCAGGGCGTGTTGAAGGCCGATCTGCCGAACGTCCATGTGTGGCTGCGTGACCGGCTGGCCGAGCAGGCCATCGGCGCCGGCCTGTTCAACTGGCTGGTCGAGAAGGTCCGGTGACGCCCCAGCGCCGTCAGGACCTGACGTTGGCGCTGGAGGTGCTGTCCGTCACCGCCGGGGCCATCATGGAAGACTTGAGCGTTGTGGCCGCCCAGCCGCCTGACAATGATGATTACGCGAGCTTGGCGCAGCGCCTCCAGGAAGGAGGCGAGGAGATCATAGGCCTGGCTTGCGCGATGCGGTCGGTCGCTGCGCTGCGCGGATAAGCGCCGGGTGGGGACCCTCACGAATGCCGGCGGCCTGGAACGCTGGGATTTGATTTCCAGCGGCGCTCAGCCGCCCGACGAAGCGCTCCGGGTCCACCCTAGCCGCGCGAGCACCGGGCCGGTGTCAGCGTCCACCCGGGCGTATCCGTCCGGGTGGACGACAACGGGATGACCGTCCATGCCCAGGACTGAACTCTCCCAGGCAGGCGGGGGCTTCATCACCCAGCTGGATGCGCCGCCTTGGCCTTGGTCTTCCACGCGCCGGCGGGTGGCCTCCTTCAGCGCCCAGGCGGGGTCGCTGAAGGTGTTCAGATAGGCCAGACCCTGAGAGGTGGCGTCCACTTGGTCGAAGAACCGGCCGTTTGGAAACATCACCAGCTCATGCAGATAGTCGCGCACCCAGGACGCCTCGTTGTGCCACAGGGCCTCGTTGGGGATGAAGACGCGGCCGTGCTGGATGATGCCGGACTGGGACGCCATCCTCATCTGCTTGTTGCCGGAAGGTAGGATCCCCTTGGCGTTGTAGAAGCCGATCTGAGGCAGTTCTTGCAGCAGCTGGCTGCCGGAGTTTTTATCCTCGATGAGCACGGTGTTGGCGCGATGGCGCCGGGCATGCTGGATGACCGCGTCACGGAGCTCCGGGTAGATCAGGCGTTCGCGGAACACGTCGAGGATGTGGATTTCCTCGCCCAGCAGGCCAAAGGTGACGCAGACGCTGTAGTCGTTCCATTCCGCGATCTTGGTCGCGGTGTCCCAGGACTGCACCACCTGGTCATAGCGCCTAGGGGTGCTGTCGGCGGGCAGCTGGCGGAACCACTCGCGCTTAACGAGGCCGCCCCCCGCGGGTGTGGGCTGTTGCTGAAACTGCGACCACCAGGCGGCCTCGCCGATCTCCAGCCGCAGCTCGTCCAGTTCCGCGACGGAAAATCGCTCTGGGTGCAGCAGGTCACCTTTTTGGCGGCGCCACACATGCTGGCCGAGAAACGTCTCGTAGGGCCAGCACTCATCGTCATCGGCGACCGCGGGTAGGTTGATGACGGTCCACT
>JAQGIJ010000399.1 GCA_028291285.1 Phenylobacterium sp.
CAGAAGGTGCTGGAGGCGGTGAAGGCCTGAGGCTCCCGGAGAAGGACAACCGGCGGAGCTAGGGGAGCGGCAGGACGCTTGCGCCGCCGCACGTCGCCGGGCACGCTACCCAGGGCTGCTTTGGGGGCGTTCATGATCCGGAGATTGAACTTGGCTGCGGCGATGCTCGTGGCCTCGGGGCTTTCGGCGGCGGCTGCGCCGCTGGAAGCCTACGGCAAGTTGCCGAACATCGAGCAGGCGACGGTCTCGCCCAGCGGCGCCTTCGTCGCCCTCGCCGTCACGGACGGCGACAAGCGCGCGATCGCGATCGAGGAGGCCGGCCAGGGCGAGCTCGAATTCTCCCTGCCTGTGGGCGCGGTGAAGCTGCGCGACCTGACCTGGGCGGGCGATCACCACCTGATCGTGACCACCTCCTCCACCGTCCAGCCGTTTGAGGTCTCTGGGCCTCGGGTGGAGAACTTTCTCGCCTTCGACCTCGATCTCGACAAGCGTCGGATCCGGCCGCTGATGCAGGACTTCCGTCGCGTCGGCGATGTGCTCAACACCATCTACGGCTCGCCGGAGGTGCGGACCGTCGGCGGCAAGCCGACAGTCTTCGTCGTCGGCATGCACTTCGTCGACAATCAGGGCCAGTTCGGCCTCTTCCGGGTCGATCTCGACAGCGACGTTGCAACCCTGATCGATAAGGGCTTGCCCGGCGTATACCATTGGCTTCTCAGCCCGGAAGGCCTGCCGATCGCGGAGTCGCTCTACAACGACTACAGCGGCGTCTGGACGCTGAGGCTGAAGAACGGCGCTGGACCCTGGCGCGCGGTCCAGACGATCACCGCCCCGATCGACCCGCCCTCCATCCTGGGGCTTTCGCGCGACGGCAAGTCGGTCCTCGTCGACGTGGATGACGACAAGGTCGGCCGGGGCTGGCGGGAGGTGTCCCTCGGCTCCGGGGCCTGGGGTGAGACCATGCCCATGCTCGGTGCGCAGGCGGATATCCACGACGCCGCCACCGGGCGGCTGATCGGCGTGCACGCGCTCGAAGGCGATAAGCAGGTCTACACCTTCTTCGACGCCCACGATGCGGCGGTCTGGCGCGGCGTGGCCAAGGCGTTCGACGGCGACATCGTCACGCTTCAGTCCTGGTCGGACGACCGCAAGAGAATCGTGGTGCGCGTCGACTCCGCCCGTCTGGGGCCGGCCTACGCGCTGGTCGACTTGATTAAGGGCGACGCCAAATGGCTCGGCGCCGAATACGCGGGCGTGAAGGCCGAGGACATCTCCCCGGTGCAACCCGTCCGCTACAAGGCGGCTGACGGACTGGAGATCACCGGCTACCTGACGCTGCCGCGCGGACGTGATCCGCATGGCCTGCCGCTGGTGGTGCTGGCGCACGGCGGCCCCGCCGCCCGCGACACGCCGGGTTTCGACTGGTGGGCGCAGGCGCTCGCGGCGCAGGGCTATGCGGTCCTGCAGGCGAACTTCCGCGGCTCGGCGGGACTGGGCGGCGACTTCTACGCCGCCGGCTTCGGCCAGTTCGGCCGCAAGATGCAGACCGACCTCTCCGACGGGGTGCGATATCTCGCGCAGACCGGGGCCATCGATCCAAAGCGGGTCTGCATCGTCGGCGCGAGCTACGGGGGCTATGCGGCGCTTGCCGGCGCGACGCTGGAGACCGGGGTCTACCGGTGCGCGGTCTCCTATGCCGGCCCGTCCGACATGGCCACCCAGATCACGGACTCGCGGCAGAAGGGCGGCCGCGACAGCCAGCTCTACTGGGAGCGCTACATCGGCGCCAAAAACCTGGACGATCCGCTGATGGCGAAGATCTCGCCGGCTTCGCATGCCGCTGAGGCCGCTATTCCCGTCCTGTTGATCCACGGCAAGGACGACACCGTGGTGCCGATCCAGCAGAGCCAGCGCATGGCCGCCGCACTCAAGCGGGCGGGCAAGCCTGTGGAGTTCGTCGTGCTGCCGGGCGAGGACCACCGGCTGAGCCGGGGGGAAACGCGGCTGGCGATGCTGAAGGCGGCGGTGGCGTTCCTGGAGAAGAACAACCCTCTGAACTAGGGGACGCTAGCCCTCGCCCCGCTTGCGGGGAGAGGGTTGGGTGAGGGGTGGCTGGGCCGTGGGCTTCACCGCTGGTGGGGCGAGAATCCTGGCTGCACCTCGGTGCGGCGGAGGCGCGGGCGCCGCCCCTCACCCTACCCTCTCCCCGCCTCGCGGGGAGAGGAGTGCTACGCTTCGACGGCGTCGCGGGTGGCGCCAACGCGCTGGGCGAGGGCGGCGCCCATGAAGGCGTCGAGGTCGCCGTCGAGCACGCCTTGGGTGTCGGAGGTCTCCACGTCGGTGCGCAGGTCCTTCACCATCTGGTACGGCTGCAGCACGTATGAGCGGATCTGGTGGCCCCAGCCGATGTCGGTCTTCTGGTCCTCGATCGCCTGCTGGGCGGCGTCCCGCTTCTCCAGCTCCAGCTCGTAGAGGCGGGCCTTCAGCATTTTCCAGGCCTGGTCGCGGGTCTGGTGCTGCGAGCGCTGGTTCTGGCAGGCCACCGCGATGCCTGTCGGGATGTGCGTGAGGCGCACGGCTGAATCGGTCTTGTTGACGTGCTGTCCGCCCGAGCCCGAGGCGCGGTAGGTGTCGGTGCGCACGTCGGCGGGGTTGATCTCGATCTCGATGGTGTCGTCGACCACCGGATAGACCCACACCGAGGCGAAGCTGGTATGGCGGCGCGCGCTCGAATCATAGGGGCTGATGCGCACCAGCCGGTGGACGCCGCCCTCGGTCTTCAGCCAGCCGTAGGCGTTGGTCCCCTTCACCTCCAGGGTGACGGACTTGACGCCCACCTGCTCGCCGGTGGTCTCCTCGATCAGGTCCACGCTCATGCCGTGGGCCTGGGCCCAGCGCGAGTACATGCGCAGCAGCATGCCGGCCCAGTCGTTGGACTCCGTGCCGCCGGCGCCGGCGTTGATCTCGACATAGGCGTCGTTGCCGTCGGCCTCGCCGGCGAGCAGCGCCTCCAGCTCGGCGCGGCCGGCGCGCTCCCGCAGGCCCTTCAGCTGGACGCGGGCCTCCTCGAGCGAGGCCTCGTCGCCCTCCTCGTCGGCCAGCTCGGCGTAGCCCAGGGCGTCGGCGAGGTCGCTCTGCAGCGACTTGACCGCGTCCACCTGGGCCGCGAGCCGGGTGCGCTCGCGCATCAGCGCCTGGGCCGCCGCGGAGTCCTCCCACAGCGTCGGGTCCTCGGCGCGGGCGTTCAGCTCATCGAGTTTTCGAAGCGCCGGGTCCCAGTCAAAGACGCCTCCTGAGCAGTTCGATCGACTGCTCGATGTCGGCCTTCGCAGCCTCGACATCCGCTCTCATGGGAAAGCTCCGTTGAAACAAGGGCGCGGGACGTAGCGCGCCAGGGCGGTCAGTACAAGGGATCGGTCAGTAGAGACCGGTGGTCTCGTCCTTCGGCTTGGGGGGTGGCGCGGCGGTGGAGGCGGCGTTCGGCGCGCCCGTGACGCCGTTCTGCCAGACCCGGTCGTACGGCTGCGGGCCGGCCGGGCCGGGCGCGCCGGCGCCGGTCTGGACGACGGCCACGCGCGGCTCGGTGCCCGGGCGGAAGGCCTCGCGGATGCCGCGGACCATGGCGAACTTGGCGTCCTTGGGCGCGGTGAAGTCGTCCGGCGGCTCGCCCTTCAGGGCCTCCTTCATGAAGGAGACGAAGATCGGCACGGCGTCGACGGCGCCGGTCTCGCGGTCGCCGAGGCTGCGGTTGTCGTCGAAGCCGACGAAGACGCCGACCACCAGCTTGGGCGAGAAGCCCATGAACCAGGCCGAGCGGTAGTCGTTGGTGGTGCCGGTCTTGCCGCCGACCGGGCGGCCCAGCACCAGCGCCTGGGTGGCGGTGCCGCGCTGGACCACGCCCTGCAGCATGCTGGTGATCTGATAGGCGGTGATCGGGTTCCAGACCTGGTCGCCGGTCTGCGCGATGTGCGGGCTCTCGTCGCCGCTGAAGCCGGCGTCGCAGCGGTCGCAGTCGCGCCGGTCGGCCTTGAAGATCGGCTTGCCCTCGCGGTCCTCGACCAGCTCGATCAGGTGCGGGTCGATCTTGCGGCCGCCGTTGACGAAGGCCGAATAGGCCGCGGCCATCTTGAAGACGGTGGTCTCGCCCGAGCCGAGCGCCATCGAGAGCACCCGGTCCATGTGCTTGCTGACCTCGAGCTTCTCGGCGTTGGCGGCGATCTTCGGCATGCCGACGCCCTGGGCCAGGCGCACGGTCATGGTGTTGCGCGACAGCTCCAGGCCTTTGCGCAGCTGCAGCGGCCCCAGGTACTTGCCCTCGTAGTTCTCCGGCGTCCACGCCTGGCCGTTGGCGCCGGTCAGCGTGATCGGCGAGTCCATGATCACGCTGGCCGGGGTGTAGCCGTTCTCCAGCGCCGTCGCATAGACGATCGGCTTGAAGGACGAGCCGGGCTGCCGGTAGGCCTGGGTGGCGCGGTTGAAGCTGGACAGCGAGAAGGAATAGCCGCCGACCATGGCCAGCACCCGGCCGGAGTTCGGCTCCATGGCCACCAGGGCGCCGTTGACCAGCGGGATCTGCTTCAGCCGCAGGGGGCCCGCGCCGCTGTCGTCGGGGGCGATGAAGATCAGGTCGCCGACGCCGATCCCCTTCCCGGCCCGCGCCCAGGCCACGTCCGCCGGCAACAGGTCGCCGGTCTGGCCCTCGATGGTGTGGACCTTGACCACGCCGCCGCCGACGTCGGTGACCACCGCGGCGCGCCAGGCGCGGCGCTCGGCCGGCGCCGCGGCCTTTTTCGCCACCTGCTCCCAGCCGGCCAGCGTCGTCACATGGCCCCAGGCGCCGCGCCAGCCGTGGCGGTGGTCGTAGGACTCCAGCCCGTCCATCAGCGCGGTGCGCGCCGCGCTCTGCAGGCGCGGGTCGAGGGTGGTGCGCATGTAGTAGCCGCCCTCGTTCAGCCGCTCGCCCATGGTGGCGAGGCCGCGGCGGCGGACCTCCTCGACGAAATAGTCGGCGTCGCGGTACTTGGCGCGGGACGGCTCCGGCTGGACCTTGAGGTCCTCGCGCTTGGCGGCCTCGACCTCGGCGCGGCTGGCCGAGCCGAGCTCGGCCATCTGGTCCAGCACCCAGTTGCGCCTCGCGAGGGCGGCGGCCTTGTGCCGGACGGGGTGGTAATTGTCGGGGCCCTTGGGCAGGCTGGCCAGATAGGCGCTTTCGGCGAGGTCGAGGTCGCTGATCGACTTGCCGAAGTAGTTGTAGGCCGCAGCCCCCACGCCATAGGAGCGGTAGCCCAGCCAGATCTCGTTGAGATAAAGCTCGAGGATCCGCTCCTTGGACAGCGTCTGCTCCAGCCGGCGGGCGAGAATCGCCTCCTTCACCTTGCGGCCGAGCGTCGCCTCATTGGTCAGCAGGACGTTCTTGGCCACCTGCTGGGTGATCGTCGAACCGCCTTCGAATCGACGACCCTGCACGGCGTTGACGATGTTCTTGGCCATCGCCCGACCGAGCCCGTTCACGTCGACGCCGCCGTGCTTGAAGAAGTTGTGGTCCTCGGCCGCCAGGAAGGCCTGGGCGAGCCTGGGCGGGATGGCGTCGTAGGGCACGAAGATCCGCCGCTCGCGGGAGAACTCGCCGATCAGCGTGCCGTCCCAGGCGTAGGCGCGGGTGGCGGTGGGCGGATGGTAGTCGGCGAGATCGGCCGCGTCGGGCATCTGGTGGAACATCCAGGCGGCCCAGATGGCGGCGCAGAAGCCGGCCACGGCGATGGCGCTCAGCACCACCACGCCGGCCGTGGCGAACCATCGTTCGGGGGGGTTCAACTTAAACTCGCCTCCAGGGACGCCCCGCCCCTTGCAGCCTCCGTCTACCGCGCGTTGCGGCGGGCGCCAACGGCCGTGCGCGCCTTCGCGTCAGCGGGCCGCAAGCTTCGTGGCCTGGAAGAAATAGTCGTCGATGGAGGCGGCCACGGCCTCGACCATCTGCCCGCGCTGCTCGGGATCGCACAGGCGCTGCTCGTCCTGCGGGTTGGAGAGGAAGCCCATCTCCAGCAGCACCGCCGGCACGTCGGGCGCCAGCAGGACCATGAAGCCGGCGCTGCGGTGGCTGCGGCGCAGCAGCGGCGCGTGGCCGTCGAGCTTGGTCACCAGGGTCTCGGCGAAGGTGGCGGAGCGATTCTTGGTGGCCCGCTGCGTCAGGTCGAAGAGGATGTCGCTGACGCCCGGATCGGAGGCCAGGCTGGCGCGCATGTACCAGTCGTTGGCCTTCACGAAGCGGGTCGCCCGGGCGAAGGCCTTGTCGGAGAGGGTGTAGACGCTGGCGCCCCTCAGGCTGGCTTCTGGGGCGGAGTCGGAGTGCAGCGAGATGAACAGGTCGGCGTCGGACCGCTGGGCGACGCGCACCCGGTCGTCCAGCGGCACATAGACGTCGGCGTCGCGCGTCAGCACGACCTTGTAGCGGCCGGTGCGCTCGAGCCTGACCTTCAGCGCCTGGGCGGCGGCAAGGTTGATGTCCTTCTCGATGCTGGCCAGGCCGTGCGCGCCGGGATCGTGGCCGCCGTGGCCGGCGTCGATGACGATCACCTTCTTCAGCGGCAGCGGCAGCGGCGCGCGCAGCGCCGCCAACGGGCGCGGGCCGGCGGCCGAGGCGGTCGCGACGGAGTCGGCGGCCACGTCGATGACATAGCGGTAGTGGTCGACGCCGTCGGCGGGCGGCAGCAGGAAGCGGCGCTTGATCCGGCCGTCGCCGGCCAGGTCGATGCTGATCCGCGTGCCGGCGGAGGTCTGGTCGGCGACCCAGGTCTTGACCAGGCCCGAGCCCGCCCCCTGCGCGCCGTCAGTGGACACGCCTTGGAGGACGATCACCACCCGGCGGTCGGCGGCGCCGTCGGCGAGCACCTTGCCGGTGGCGGCGTGGTCGAGGTCGAGGACGATGCGGGTCTGGGCGGCGTCGCCGCCGAGGCGAACCTTGAGGAGGTCGGCGGTGACGGTGGCGGCGTGCGAGACGGCGACGACCGCCAGGCCGAGCCCGGCTACGGCCGCAACCAGCAGGGCGCGCGCCCTGACTCCGCCGAAAACCTGCCCCAAATGCCCTAGCATCGCCTGAACCTAAGCCAGCCTCGCGCCAGAAGAAGTCATCATTTAGCCGCACGCGGGTAGCGAAGCGGTTAACAAGACCTTTCCGCCTTGCGCGACGTCGCGGCGCTTCCAATTTGCAAGGCATTGTTGCAAAGTCCGCCAGCGTGACGCGCCGCCCCGGCCACGAGCAGGGCGACGTCGCGCGAAAGCCAGCGTCGGCGACGGCCGTTCGGCCGCGACGCATCCTCCGATCCGCGCCTCCAGGGGCGCGCCTGGGAACACACCTGATGAGCTGCGCAGCTCAAGCCATTGTCGGCCTCGAAGCCGCCCGGGTCGCCGTTTCCGGCGTCAGCCCGGGGCCAGCGCGCGCTCGTCCCACAAGCCGGCTGCGCAGGGCCACGCCCGCCGCGCGCCGCGGAGATCCGATTTATGACAAAGACGATGTTGATCGACGCCGCCCACGCGGAAGAAACGCGTGTGGTGGTGGTCGACGGGAACCGTGTTGAAGACTTCGATTTCGAAAGCCAGAGCAGGAAGCAGCTTCGGGGCAATATCTACCTCGCCAAGGTGACGCGGGTCGAACCCTCGCTGCAGGCGGCCTTCATCGAATACGGCGGCAACCGCCACGGCTTCCTGGCCTTCAACGAAATCCACCCCGATTACTACCAGATTCCGCTCGCCGACCGCGAAGCGCTGATGCGCGAGGAGGCCGAGGACGAGGACGACCACCACGAGCCGCGCGGCCGCCAGGCCCCGGCGTCGGAGGATGACGACGAGGAGGACGCCGCCTCGGCCGCCACCGAGGACGACGACGACGTCATGGACGAAGAGGTCGCCCGGCGCCGCCGGCGGCTGATGCGCAAGTACAAGATCCAGGAAGTGATCCGCCGCCGGCAGATCATGCTGGTGCAGGTCGTCAAGGAAGAGCGCGGCAACAAGGGCGCGGCGCTGACCACCTATCTGTCGCTGGCCGGCCGCTACGGCGTGCTGATGCCCAACACCGCCCGCGGCGGCGGCATCAGCCGCAAGATCACCGCGGTGACCGACCGCAAGCGGCTGAAGACCATCGTCCAGAGCCTCGACGTGCCGCAGGGCATGGGGCTGATCGTGCGCACCGCCGGCGCCAAGCGCACCAAGGCGGAGATCAAGCGCGACTACGAGTACCTGCTGCGGCTGTGGGAGAACATCCGCGAGACGACGCTGCACTCCATCGCCCCGGCGCTGATCTACGAGGAGGAGGACCTCGTCAAGCGCACCATCCGGGACCTCTACGACAAGGACATCGACCAGGTGTTCGTCGAGGGCGAGGCGGGCTTCAAGGAAGCGCGCGACTTCATGCGCATGCTGATGCCCAGCCAGGCGAAGAAGGTGCAGCTCTACCGCGAGCCGACGCCGCTGTTCGTCAAGCACAAGGTGGAAGACCACCTGTCGCAGATCTATTCGCCGGTCGTGCCGCTGCGCTCCGGCGGCTATCTGGTGATCAACCAGACCGAGGCGCTGGTCGCCGTCGACGTGAACTCCGGCCGCTCGACGCGCGAGCGGAACATCGAGGCCACGGCGCTGAAGACCAATATGGAGGCGGCGGAGGAGGCCGCCCGCCAGCTGCGCCTGCGCGACCTGGCCGGCCTGATCGTCATCGACTTCATCGACATGGACGAGTCCAAGAACAACCGGGCCGTCGAGAAGATGCTGAAGGACTGCCTGAAGGACGACCGCGCCCGGGTGCAGATGGGCAAGATCAGCCCGTTCGGCCTGATGGAGATCAGCCGCCAGCGCCGGCGGACCGGCGTGCTGGAGGGCACGACCCACGTCTGCGAGCACTGCGCCGGCACCGGCCGCGTCCGCTCGGTGGAATCCAGCGCGCTCGCGGCCCTGCGGTCGCTGGAGATCGAGGCGCTGAAGGGCGGCGGCGAAGCCACCCTGACCGCGCCGCGCGCCGTCGGCCTCTACATCCTGAACGAGAAGCGCGCCCATCTCGCCCGCCTGCACCAGACGCTCGGCCTGTTCGTCACCGTGGTGGTCGACGACGAAATGGTGCACGCCGACTGCCAGATCGAGCGCACCGCCAGCGAGACCCGCGCCGAGCACGCCGCGCCGGCCCAGGCGCCCGTGCCGGCCTATGCGCCCGCGCCGGCCGAGGCCTATGACGACGACGTCGAGGACGAGGAAGACGAGGACGAGGACGAAGACGAGGACGAGGACGAGGCTGAGGAGGAGCCGGTAGCCGCCGCGGCGCAGCCGCGGGGCGAGGCGCGGAGCGAGCCGCGCGGCGGCGGGCGCTTCGAGGAGAGCCACGAGGGCGAAGGCGGCCGGCG
>JAQGIJ010000432.1 GCA_028291285.1 Phenylobacterium sp.
GGTGCTGTTCGGCCGCAACGAAGGCGGCGCCCAGGCCTTCCACGGCTGGGTGGAGCGCATCCTGGCGGCGAGCGACGCCGACCTCGCCGGCATGTTCCAGCCGCGCGCCCGGCAGGCGGCCGAATAGCCGCCGACGCGCCGGCTTCGGGAGCGGCTCCTCAGCCTCCGGGCGGCCGATCGGCGCTGTCCGACCAGTCCTGCCGCCTGGCCCATTCCAGCAGGGTTTCGAGACGCATCGGCAGCCGCCAGGCCTGGTATGCGGTATCGACCTCGAACGGACGCGTCGGCGCGGAATTGTTGTACTCGTAGAAGTCGGCGATGCCCTTGGCGTAAGCCTCGCGGCGCGCGTCGCCGAGCGAGTCCCCCAGCGCCGCCGCCAGGGTCAGGCCGAACGCCTGCGGGGTGCACGGCTCATACCGGATCTCGCGCCCGAGCGCTTCGCTGAGGATCCCTGCCACGTCCCGCGGCCCAAGCTTCTCCGGCCCGCCGATGTTCATCCAGCTGCCTTCGAAGTCGGCCCGGTCCAGCGAGGCGATCATGATGCGGGCGACGTCGTCCAGGCTGATCCAGTTCGCCCGCATGGCCTCGTTGTGCGGGTAGTAGAACCGCTGCTCGCCGACGATGAACGGACGCGCGAAGTCGGTCAGCAGATTGTCCATGAACAGCACGGCGCCGAACACCGTCGCGGGCGCGCCGGTCCGCCACAAGGCGTTCACGCCGGCGGTGTTGTAGGCGTAGGTGAACGGGTCGCCCGGCCTGTCGGGGATCCAGCTGGAGGTGTTCCAGACCACGCGTTTGACGCCCACCGCCTTGCCCGCGCGTCCGACGGCGGCGGCGAGGTCGGCCCGGTCGAAGCGCGCGCTCACCGGATGGTTGAAGAAGACCGCGTCGGAGCCTTCGAACGCCGGCGCGAGGGAAGCCTCGTCGTAGAGATCCGCAGGCCGGACCTCGACGCCATCGTGCTCCGGTCCGCGGAAGGCGTCCGGATGGCGGGAGATCGCGCGTGCCTGATAGCCGGCCAGCTTGAGCTGACGGATCTGGGCGAGGCCCTGGCGCCCGCTGGCGCCGACGACGGAGACGAGCGGCATGACGGCGCGCCTCTAGGCGCCGGCGTAGGAGGCGGGGACGCCCAGCACGACCGTCTCGCGCTTGACCGCCCTGCTCAGGACGGACTTGAACCTCGGAAACTCGGGATGGGTGCGCAGGGCGGTGAGCCCGCGCTGGAACACGCCCGAGTCCTCGATTTCCCAGACATCCACATAGGTGCCGAGCACCCCGGTGATCTGCACGAAAGCCGCCACCAGCTTCCAGCCGTTGCCGGCCTGGACGGCGATGATCTCCTTCAGCGTCGCCTCGAACTCCGCCGCATGCTCCGAGGCAACCTCGATCGTGGCCTGCATGTACATCGCTCGCCTCCCTGGAATGTGCCCGATCGGTCTGGCCGGCCGGTCTTGTCTGCGATAGTTATTACATGCTGCTGCACAATTGGAAGCCCGCCATGCAACCCCGCGCGCTATTCCAGCACGCCTACCTCGTGAACAGCCTCGAAGACGCCGCCGACGACTGGGCGCGCCTGTACGGCGCCGGTCCCTTCGTCGTGCGACGCCACCACAAGACCGAGCGCTTCGCCTACCGGGGGACGGACGAAGAGGCCGACGTGTCCTATGCGTTCGGCTACCTGGGCGACCTGATGATCCAGTTCGTGCAGCAGCACGACGAGGCCCGCTCGATCTATCGCGACATGTTCAAGCCGGGCGAGCAGGGCTTCCACCACATCGCCTATCTGGCCCACGACTTCGACGCCGAGCGTCAGCGACTGACGGACCTGGGCTTCGAGAACGCCTGCGAGCTCTGGGCCGACGGCGTCAATGCGGCCTACTTCGACACCCGCGCCGCCAACGGAGTGTTCACCGAGATCCACGGCGATCCGGAGCATGTGCTCGGCCGGTTCGCCGTGTGGCGCCGGGCCCACGAACTTTGGGACGGAAAGGGGCCGGCGCTGCGCGAGCCGCAGCCCAGCCGCCACACCGGCTGACGCGCCGCGCGCTCAGGGACCTCGCCCCCGGCCGGCGTCAGGGCATGACCCGTCCGCCGCCCAGATGGAAGGTCATGCCGGTCATGTAGCTGTTGGCGTCGCTCGCCAGGAAGACCGCCAGCGGCGCGCCGTCCTTCATCGGATCACCCAGCCGCTTGAGCGGGATCAACTCCCGCAAGGCCGCGACATGCTCCGGCCGGGCCGCCTCCCAGGCCTCGAAAGCGTCGGTCCGGAGCGTCGGATTGACCGTGTTCACCAGGATGTTGAACTTGCCCCACTCGTTGGCCGCCGTGCGGGTCAGCGCACGGATCGCCTCCTTGGTGACGTTGTAGGAGGTGTTCCCCGGGTTGCCGAGCATGCCGGCGGTGGAGGCGAAGTTGAGGATCCTGCCGCCCCGGTCTTTCATGTACGGGAACACCGCGTTCATCCCCCACAGCGTCGCCATCGCCCCGGTGCGGAAGGTGTAATAGAGCTCCTCGTCGTCGGTGTCCTCGACGGCCACGTAGACGGTCGAGGGCTGGGGCTTCTCTTCGGTGCCGAACCCCTGGGCGTTGTTCACCAGCACGTCGATCGGGCCGAACTCGGCGGCGGCCTTCTCCACCATGGCGAAGACCTGGTCCTTGTGGCCCACGTCGCAGGCCTCGCCCCGTGCGGTCCCGCCGGCGTCGCGGATCTCCTGCGCCACGGCCTCGACAGTCGCCGGGGTGCGCGAGGCGACCACCACCTTGGCGCCTTCCCGGCCATAGGCCACGGCGATGGCCTTGCCGATGCCGCGTCCTGCGCCGGTGACGATGGCGACCTTGCC
This sequence comes from Phenylobacterium sp., assembly GCA_028291285.1. Next base: position 2,841 of record JAQGIJ010000432.1, read on the forward strand.
CTCGAGCTGTCCCATGGGGTCCCTCCGATGGCTGATGGCGAGGCCGACATCAGTCCTCCAGTCGATGCAGCACGCTGTACCGGCGGCTCTGGAAGCGCCATTCGCCGGCTTCCCGCACGAGCACGTCGTCGTACTGGCCCACCGTCCGCCGCGGTGCGCCTTCGAGCGGAAACAGATGTTCCTGGACGTACGACCGCGCCTGGGCCGTCTCGCCCTCGATGCGGATCGGCCCGACGGTGATCGGAAAGATCACGAACTGGAACTGCGCCATGGCGGAGGTCCACGTGCTGA
>JAQGIJ010000474.1 GCA_028291285.1 Phenylobacterium sp.
CCGGGCGCATGGCCGGCTTGGCGTTAGTCATAGCGATGTCTCCCATCCTTACAGATGGGCAGCGCCCCGTTGGGAGGGCGTGGCCCGCCGCGCAAAAGCCCGGGTTCGAGCCGCGATGCAAGATTTATTTTGCACCCGGCGGCCCGCGCTCGCGGCACGGCCGCCGCAAAGCGCTCACCATAACCGCCTGTGGTTGTGCGTGGCGCCAGGGCCGCAACCCCGGCGAAACAGAGCTGCAACAAAGGGTTGCGCGCGCCCACAGGCCGCCGGAAGCGAAGCGTTAGGATTATCGCGCTAAACGCGAAGCCTGAGGATCGGTCTCAGCGAGCGCCATGACCCAAGCTTCCAGCCAGAACCGCGGCGGTTCGGTAGCCACGTTCCAGGCGCGCGTCGCGGGCGTGGGCCTGGTGACCACGGTGGTCGTGCTGGTTGCCGCCTGCCTGGTGTTCCTGATGCAGCAGTGGGCGGTGGCCCGCGCCGAGGCGCACCGCGAACACGTGGCGCTCTCCAACCTCACCGCGACCATCACCGCCCCAGCCATGGCGGTGGGCGACCAGCTGGGCGCCGAAGCTCCGTTGCGGGCGCTGACCAACACCGGCGGCATCGTCTCGGCGACGCTGCTCGACGCGAAGCGCCGCCCGGTGGCCAGCTACAAGCGCGAGATGGCGCCGGCGCCGGGCGTCGACCTGGAGGTGATGCGCACTCCGCTGCGCGCCTACGGGCGCCCGGTGGGCGAGCTCACGCTGACGGCGGAAATGCCGCTGATCGCGCCGCTGCTGCCAAAGTTCATCGCGCTCAGCTTCGTGCTGCTGTTCGGCGGCGTGGGCGTGGCGCTCTTCCTGTCGCGCAGCATGGCCCACCGGGTGATCGCCCCGGTGCAGAAGCTCTCCGAGGCGATGAACGCCGTCGCCGAGGGCGGCGCCTTCGAGCCCGTCGAGGTGGCCGCCCAGGACGAGCTGTTCCGCAGCCTGAACCACAGCTTCAACCACCTGCTGGGCAAGCTCGCCGAGCGGGAGGAGGAGCTGAAGCGCGCCATGCGCGATCTGGAGCAGGCGCGCGACGACGCCAACGCCGCCAACGTGCTGAAGACCCAGTTCCTGGCCAACATGAGCCACGAGATCCGCACGCCGCTGAACGGGGTGCTGGCCATGGCCGAGGTGATGGCCATGGGCGAGCTCGCGGCGGTGCAGCGCGACCGCCTGCAGATCATCCGCCAGTCGGGCGGCCTGCTGCTTGCCGTGCTCAACGACGTGCTCGACCTCTCCAAGATCGAGGCCGGCAAGCTGTCGCTGCTCTGCGAGCCGTTCGAGCTGGAGCCGATCATCACCCCGGTGGTCGAGAGCTTCGCGGTCATGGCGCGGGGCAAGGGCCTCGAGTTCAAGGTCGATGTGACACCCGAGGCCGCCGGCTGGTGGCAGGGCGACGCCGACCGGCTGCGCCAGGTGGTGGGCAACCTGCTCTCCAACGCAGTGAAGTTCACGCCGCAGGGTTCGGTCACCGCCCAGATCGACGTCAGCCCGGCCAGCGGCGCGCTGCGCCTGGCGGTGCGCGACACCGGCATCGGCATCGCGCCGGAGAAATTGCCGACGCTGTTCGAGAAGTTCACCCAGGCCGACAATTCCGCCACCCGCCGCTTCGGCGGCACCGGCCTGGGATTGGCCATCTGCCGCGAGCTGACCCAGATGATGGGCGGCTCGATCAATGTGGAAAGCCGCGAAGGCCACGGCTCGATCTTCGTCGTCGAACTTCCGTTGGCGCGCAGCGGGGGCCTTCGCCAGGAGCCCGCCGGCATCACCCCCAGCGACCAGAGCAACCTGCGGCTGCTGGCGGCCGAGGACAACGCCACCAACCAGCAGGTGCTGGCCGCGGTGATGGAGTCGCTGGGCATCGACATCGACATCGTCGCCGACGGCAAGGAGGCGGTGGCGGCCTGGGGCGCCTGCAACTACGACCTCATCCTGATGGACATCCAGATGCCGGTCATGGACGGCATCTGCGCCGCCCGGGAGATCCGCGCGGCGGAGCGCAAGTCCGGGCGCGCGCGGACCCCGATCGTCGCTCTGACCGCCAACGCGCTGACGCACCAGGTCGAAGAATATCTCGCCGCCGGCATGGACGGCCACGTGGCCAAGCCGATCGAGATCGCCAAGCTCTACGAGGCGATCAGCGGGGCGCTGAACGCCGCGGCCACCGGGGGCGAGCCCTCCGCCATCGCGGCCGCCTGAACCCGCCTTCACCAAGCTGAACCGCACACAACGGCGGCCTCAGCCAGGCTTCAGCCACCGCATGGTCTTCTGAGCATCAAGGACGACGCCCTGCCGGGCCACGTTCCGATCTGGAGACCGACCCATGAAGACGATTCTGCTCTCGCTCGCCGCGGTCGCCGCGCTCGGCGCCGTTGCGGCCCCGGCCGCCGCCCAGCCCTGGCGCGGCGGCCATGACGACTACCAGCGCCACGAGACCTATGCGCCCTCCCGCCTGACGACGCCCTACGTCGACGGCCTGGAGTGGAAGATCAACAACGCCGCCCAGGAGGGCCGCATCTCCTGGGGCGAGGCCCGCGAGCTTCGCGCCCAGTTCCGGCAGGTGCAGCCGATCGCCTGGCGCGTCCAGACCGGCGAGGCCAACCGCTGGGAGACCGAGCGTCTCGACCGGGTGGTCAGCCGGATCGAGCAGGCGGTGAACGGCCGCCGCTACGGATACGACCGCGGCGACTACGGCTGGCGCCGGTAATCGCCAGATCTGACCGACTCTCTCGAAGGAACCTGATAGCCCGTGAAGAGTTTTCACGGCCTATCTGGCCAGGAACCGAAGCAGATGAAGTACGAATTAGAGGAGCTTAACATGTCTAGATTTAAGAAGATGATCGTGATCGGCGCTTCGGCGCTTACGCTGGCCACGGGCGCTGCTGTGAGCGCACAGGCGCAACAGCTGACGACGCCCTACGTCGATAGCCTCGACTGGCGCATCACCAATGCGGCCCAGGAAGGCCGGATTTCGTGGGGCGAAGCCCGCCAGCTGCGCACGGAGCTGCGCAGCGTCCATGACCTGGCCTGGCGCAACCAGACCGGCCAGATCAACCGCTGGCAGTACCAACGCCTGGCGAACGCCGTCCACCACATCGAGATGCGGACCTCGGGTCACGCCTCGAACGGCAACCCGCGGTACGGTTACGGCTATGGCGACGGCGCCGGCTACGACCATGGCTGGCGCCGCTGATCGAGCTTAGAGCGCGAACGAACAGCGCCCCCGGAGCGATCCGGGGGCGCTTTTTCGTCGTAGAGGTCGAGCCGAAGCCGGCTCTCTGCGACCGTAACCGCCTGGCCGCCCAGTCCCACCCGCGCGCCGCGCGCCTCGCAGAGGAGGTCGCCGCCGCGGCCGGGATAGGCCTGATGGAAGCGGAGCCTGGCGCGGCCCAGCTTGGCGGCGAAGAGCGGCGCCAGGATGCAGTGCAGGGAGCCGGTGGCCGGGTCCTCCGGAATGCCCGAGCCCGGCGCGAAGAAGCGGTCGACCACGTCGTAGGCCGCTCCGGGCTGCGCCACCGCCGCGACGCCCACGTTGCCGCGTCCATGCGTGGCCGCGCTGGAGACCTTCTCCAGCGCCACGAGGTCCGGCGTCAGGCCGCGGATGGCGGCTTCGTCCTCGAACACCGCCACCAGGTAGGACGAGACCCACACTTCCTGCGGCTCCGCGCCCAACGCGGCGGCGAGCCCGGCGGGCGGCTCGATCTGCTGCGGCGGCTGGGCCGGGAAATCCATTTCGTAGCCGGGTTCGCCGCGCGCGACGGTGAGCGGGCCGGACTGGGTGTCGAAGGTCACCTGGACGACGTCCAGGCCGAGCTCGCTCAGCAGCACATGCCCCGACGCCAGGGTCGCGTGGCCGCAGAGCGGGACCTCCAGCAACGGCGTGAACCAGCGCAGGCCGAAGCGCGCCGGGTCGGCAGTGCGCAGAAGGAAGGCGGACTCCGCCTGGTTGTTCTCCGCCGCCAGCGCCTGCATCCAGCCCGCCTCCGGCCAGGCGGCCAGCGGTTCCAGCACGCAGGCGGGATTGCCGCGGAAGGGC
>JAQGIJ010000480.1 GCA_028291285.1 Phenylobacterium sp.
GGGATCCAGCTCGGTGACTTCCGTCACGAACGGGCCTCTCAGCCCCAGGACGGCGGCGTCGTGCCGGACACGGGAGCCGACGGCGATCGGGCCGGGCGTGAGCTTTTCGGCCTTGCCCGCCTTGTTGACCCATTTCTCCTCCAGATCAGGATCGAACATGATCCGCGCGACCTCGGTCGGCGAAGAATGGATGACTTGCTCGACGTGAAATTCCACAGGGCGCGCTCCTGGACTGATGAGGGATTCGAATACAGAACTGTTCGCACCGGCATCGTCGCACGGCGTTCGTCTGACGGACCGCTCATCCGAGCCGACACAGCGGACGCGGGCCGCCGGCGCGTTCATTGGCGCGGGCGCGCTCCGCTTCGTCCGCGAGCCCGTGGCGGGCGGCGACGCGGCTGAGCTCCATGCGCGCATTGGCGTGGAGGAACACGCCGACGAGGATCCACGACAAGGCGTCGCCGACGTTATCCACCAGCGCTGCGGCCAGACCTGCTGCGATGATCAGCAGCGCGGCCACCTTGCTCACCACGCTCGCGGCGCTCGTCGCGCGCTCAAAATCCCGCCCGCGCCGCCAGATCACCGCACGCAGCAGGCGGCCGCCGTCCATCGGCAAGATCGGCAGTAGGTTCGCCACCATGACGAGGATGTTGAAGGACGCCACCGCCGCAAGCGCCCTGATCACGGGATCGGCCAGACCCGCGACATAGGCCACCCGCGCGACGGCGATCACGGCGAGGCTCAGCAGGGCCGAGACGACGGGTCCGGCCGCGGCCATCGCGAGTTCGGCTGCGCAAGCCCTGGGCTGCTCGCGCATGTCGTGGCCGGGCTCCGGGCTCAGGACGCCGGGATGGACCGGCAGCCCGGCGGCCCGGGCCACGAGCCGCTGAGCCAGGTCATGCGCCAGCAGCGACAGCAGGACGCCCAGGAGGAAGACCGCGTTGGCGACGCCGGGCGCTTGCGACCTGTCCTGAAAGTCCAGGACGGCGCCCTGCGCGACGTTCCAGGCCAGCAGCAGGCCCACGAGAAACCAGGTGACCCGGTCTCCAACCTGCAGATGGCTCGACGCATTGGTCACCGGCTGGCTCGCAGGTCAGACTGACGCTTGGTGAAAGTCGGCCAGGGCGCTGACCCGCCGCGGGTCGACCACAGCGCCCCACCCGGGACGCCGCTGAACCGTTCGTCGCCAGTTGGCGTGCTGAGCCATGCCGCCTCGCCCCATGCGGATTTTGCAGGGACACACTATGGTATCGGGCGCTGCGACGAACTGTCCTCCAGTGGACAGATCACCACTCTTATCGGCGCCTTGCGGGAAAGTAAGCTTATCCGTTGTAATACTCGACCAAACCGGATCTGCAAGGCGGGCCGACATGGTTGAGTAAAGTCAAGCTTGTCACAACCTTGTGATTGCAAAAGCTCGCGATACTTGTGCATCCTAATATTTATTACCTTTGGTACTCGGAGAGGGCCGCGGAGTCCTCACGAAGAGGCGATGTGCTTGGGGGGCGTCGCAATGCAAACTGATGCTCTGATCCGTACCCCGTTAGCGTTCGGCGTGCTCGACAATCGCTCCGGCGATCGCAGCGGATTTCGCGCGTTCTGGCGGAGTGTCGAGGGTCATCCGGCCGGAGCCGAACTGGATCAGCACAGCTTCCAGGATGGAAGCCAGCTTCTCGTCGTCTCCGGATGGGCTTGCGAGGTGAGAGCCATCACCGAGTCCCGCTCGGGCATCTGCTCACTGGCGATTCCCGGCGACGTCATCGACATCAGGCATTCGGCGAACACGCACAAGGTCGTGGCGCTGACCGTGATGGAGCTCGTCGATTGCCGCGTCTTGCTGGACGAGGACTTGGAAAACCGGGACAGCGTCTCCGCCGCCATCCAGCAGGCGATCGAACGACGCGAGCACCGCATCTTCGATCACCTGACGCGGGTGGGGCGGCTGTCAGGCCGCGAACGGGTGCTGCACCTGCTGCTCGAGCTGAACGATCGGCTCGAAATCGTCGGGCGCGCCAAGGACGGACGGTTCCGCTTTCCGTTGACCCAGGACCGTCTCGCCGAATTCCTCGGCCTCAGCCCGGCGCACCTGAAGCGGACGCTGCACGCGCTCAGGGAAGACGGGCTGATCAGCGTCACGCGCGGCGACGTCACCTTGAACGAGCGTCCTCGGCTGGCGGAGCTCGCCTGCTATCAAGGGATCAGCGCCGGCCACGGTCTGGCGGCGGCCTGACCACCGAGGTGAGGCGCGCGCCATGCCGCGCCGTCCAGCCGCCGCCGGCGCAAGCTCCTGTTAAGCGCCCTGGGCGCAGGTTGTCGCCGCCGTGATCCAGTGAGTGCTTCCGATGATGCTCGCGCAGCGCGATCGCGCCTTCCGCAGTCTCAAAGGCCTGGAGCGGACCGGGGCCACCAGCCGCGTGCTGAATTTCGCGGCGATCTCCGCCAAGGCCGCGGAGCGGGCCGGCCAGGCCGCCGCCGCGCCGCTGGCGCCCTTCTTCTCGTCGCGGGTGCTGGGCGGGGCGGTGATCATCAAGCACCGGCTGCGCCCCGAGGAGCACGGCGTCTTCGCCCGCCCGCGCTATAGCGCCACCAAGGTGGTGGTGCCGTTCGAGCGCACCGACCTGAGCCTTGGCGGCCGCTACCTGTTCGTCGGCCAGCCCGGCTGGCACAAGATGCTGGGCGCGCTGCACGGCGATCCCGTCGGCAACCCGCACGACGTCGCCGTCCTGGAGGCGCTCGACGAGCTGCCTTCGCTGGACCCGTTCCTGGTGCGCGAGCAGCTCAAGCGGCGCAACTTCGAGGTCGCCGCCGCGCACTTCGCGCTCTCCGAGGCGGACCTGCAGCGGATGCACGGCTTCGTGCACGCCCAGCTGGAGGAGCTGGTGCGGCTGGCCTGCGGCGGCGAGCGCGTCCGCCACGAGACCGAGAAGCTGGTCCACGCCATCCTCTCCGGCGAGGACGACGTGCGGCTCGAAGC
>JAQGIJ010000494.1 GCA_028291285.1 Phenylobacterium sp.
TCGACAAGATGGCCAAGGACAAGCCCGACAACACCAACAACCGCTTCGGCGTCGGCGCGGAGATCAACCGGCGGATGACCGGCGGCCCCTTCCCGTTCTGGGGCTGCCCGCCGAAGGACGCGCTGACAACCCTGCAGCCCAAGCGCAGCCGGCCGCACGGACCCGACGACGTGCCGGAGTTCCGCCACGCCGAGCTCCTCGCCAAGGGCGCGGCCTCGGTCTGGAAGCTCTACTACAACGGCTCCGTGGGCGGTCAGTCGATCCTGGGCATCCCGGCCATGCGCCGGCTCAAGGTCGCGCGGGGCGAGGCGCTGCAGGTCTGGCCGTTCGAGACCGGCTTCAAGCCGCTGACCGAGGACGCGCTCGCCGGCGTCGAGGTGGTGCTGGCCGAGGTCTATCCCTCGATGCTGAAGGCGCAGCCGGGTCCCGGCGAGGTCAAGGACCTGGCCCAGGTCCGCGCCGCCGCCGAGCACTTCGCCCGGCTCGACGAGGCCGGCAAGCTCGGCGCGCTCTTCGGGCCGCCGCAGGGCGCCGCCGCCGACGTCGTGCTCGACGCCGAGCGCGAGGAAGGCTGGGTGCTCGGCGCGGGAGCCTAGCCGTCGTCCCGGCGACTGAGCTGCCAGAAGCGGCCGAGCAGCAGGCTGCAGGACACCACGCTGGCGATGATCACGGCGACGACCAGGCCGGTGATGTGCATCCCCCGGGGGATCGCCAGCCACCAGGCCAGCGGCATCATGATCAGGATGTAACTCGTCAGGTGGGCGCCGGAGGGCAGCCAGACGTCGCCCCGCGCCCGCAGCGCCTGGGCGGCCACGACCTGCAGGGCGTCGGGGGCGTACATGAAGCAGGCGAGCAACAGGGCCGGGACCGCCATGGCGAGCGTCTCGCGACTGCTGGTGTAGGCCGGGGCGATCAGGCGGGCGGTCGGCCAGATGGCCAGCGCCACCACGATCCCGAAGACCGCGGTCACCGCGAAGGCGACCGCGCCGGCGCGATTCACGCCCTTCGGATCCCGCGCGCCATAGGCGTGGCCGACGCGCACCGCCGCCGCGGTCGCCAGCCCCAGCGGGACCATGAAGACCAGGGCCGCGACATTGAGCACGATGGCCCAGGCCGCGACGGCCAGCCCGCCGATCCAGCCGGCGATGATGTTCATGCTGGCGAAGGAGGCCACTTCGAAGAAGTTCGACACCCCGGCGCCGAAGCCGATGCGGCGCTGCTCGGCTTCGGCGGCCCGGTCGCGCGGCGGACGATCGAAGACGCCGAGCGCCCGCGCCTCGGGCATCCGCGCGATGTAGGTCAGCATGAACACCGCCAGGAACGCCCGCGCGCCGGTGGTGGCGCAGGCCCCGCCTACGGCGCCGAGCGCCGGCAGGCCGAACGTGCCTGGCACGAGCAGGAGGTCAAGCCCGAGGTTGACCAGGTTGGCGGCCCACATGGCCCAGGCGCCCGGCCCCGGCCGCGCCAGCCCCTCCAGCCAGAAGCTCGCCGCCACGCTCACCCCGTAGAGCGGCAGCGACAGCGAGAAGACCAGCAGCGCCCGGCTCGCCCCATCCGCCAGATCCTTCTCCAGGCCGATGGCGTGCAGGAACGGCGGGCCGCCTGCGACCAGCACGGCGGTCGAGACCAGGCCGATCCAGAGCGAATAGCTGAGGCCGCGCCGCAGCACCGCGCCCGCCTCGTCCGGCCGCCCTTCGCCCACGGCGCGGGAGGTCATCACCTGGATGCCGGTGAGCAGGCCGATGACCATGGTCACGACCACGCTGGTCGGCGCCCAGCCCAGCGCATGGTAGCCGAGCTGGCGCGCGGAATAGCGGCCGACCACGATCGCGTCGGTCAGGCCCATGGCCATGATGCCCAGGCGCGACAGCACCACGGGCCCGGCCAGCTTCAGCAGCCGGTCGAGTTCGCGGCGAACGGGCCGTCCGCGGCCCTCGGCAAGCGAGGACGTCTGGTCCGCAAGGCGGTCCATGGGAAACCTGATTCTCTCCCCTTCTCCCCGCGTGCGGGGAGAGGCGCGCTCTACCCCACCGCCCGCCGGGCCGGCTCGGCGCGCTCTTCCTTCAGCTTCTCGGCCACCAGGAAGGCCAGCTCCAGCGCCTGCTCCCCATTGAGGCGCGGGTCGCAGTGGGTGTGGTAGCGGTCCGCCAGGTCGCCTTCCGCCAGCGCGCGCGCGCCACCCAGGCACTCGGTGACGTTCTGGCCGGTCATCTCCAGGTGCACGCCGCCGGGGTGCACGCCCTCGGCCTTGCAGATCTCCACGAAGCTCTTCACCTCCGACAGGATGCGGTCGAACGGCCGGGTCTTGTAGCCGTTGGCGGCAGTGAGCGTGTTGCCGTGCATCGGATCGATCGCCCAGGCCACCTTGCGGCCGTCGGCCTTGGTGGCGCGCAGCAGCCGCGGCAGCCGCTCCTCGATCCTGTCGAAGCCGAAGCGGCCGTAGAGCGTCAGCCGCCCGGGCTCGTCCTTGGGGTTGAGCACGTCCATCAGGCGCAGGATGTCGTCGCCTTCCATGGTCGGCCCGCACTTCACCCCGATCGGGTTGCGGATGCCGCGGAAGAACTCCACGTGCGCGCCGTCGAGCTCGCGGGTGCGCTCGCCGATCCAGACCAGGTGGGCCGAGGTGTCGTACCATTCGCCCGAGGTGCTATCGACGCGCGTCATCGCCTCCTCGACGCCCAGAAGCAGGCCCTCGTGACTGGTGAAGAACTCCACCTGGTGCAGGCTGGGGTGGCTCTCGGGCGTGACGCCGATCGCCTGCATGAAGGCCAGGCTCTCCGTGATCCGGTGCGACAGTTCCTCGTAGCGCGCCACCTGCGGCGAGCCCGCCACGAACCCCAGGGTCCAGCGGTGGATGTTGTGCAGGTCGGCGTAGCCGCCGCCGGCGAAGGCGCGCAGCAGGTTCAGCGTCGCCGCCGACTGGGCGTAGGCCTGCAGCAGCCGGTTCGGGTCCGGCCTGCGCGCCTCGGCGTTGAAGTCCATGCCGTTGATGATGTCGCCGCGGTAGGACGGCAGGGTGACGTCACCCTGGGTCTCGATCGGCGCCGAGCGCGGCTTGGCGAACTGGCCGGCCATGCGGCCGACCTTCACCACCGGCTTGCCGCCGGCGAAGGTGAGCACCACCGCCATCTGCAGGATCAGGCGGAAGGTGTCGCGGATGTTGTCGGCGTGGAATTCCTTGAAGCTCTCGGCGCAGTCGCCGCCCTGCAGCAGGAAGGCGCGACCGTCGGCCACGTCCCCCAGCAGGGTCTTCAGCCGGCGCGCCTCGCCTGCAAACACAAGCGGCGGCATCCCACGCAGAACCTGCTCGACCCGCGTCACCTCGGCCAGATCGGGATAGTCCGTCGGCAGGTGCTTGGCGGGCTTGGCTCTCCAGGAAGCGGGCGTCCAGTGTTCCATCGTCGTCTCGAATTGGTGGCGGCGCCCGGGCGGGGACGCGCGGGCGAGCGGGCCTTCTACTCCGATATGGGGGCTCAGGTCGACTTTGCCGTGTCGGCGCGGTTCGAAAGCATGGCGGCGAGCACGGGGATCATGGCCCCCACGGCCAGCCACCACTGCTGCCACTGGCCGTAGTTCACCCAGGCGAAGAGGATGTAGGCCACCGTCGAGCCCGCGACGCCGGTCATCGCCAGGTCCGGCTCGTCGCGCGACAGTCGCACCAGGCTCAGACCCCAGAAGGCGGCCGCGGCGACCGCGCCTATGAGCCCCAGCTCCAGCCAGATCTGCAGGGCGCCGTTGTGCGGGTGCAGCTGGATGCCCGGCCCCATGGCGCGGCTCGCGTCGAGGCCCCAGCCGCGCACCGGCCGGTCGCCGATCCAGTCGATGGTGTGGCTCCAGTAGCGCATGCGCGCCGACCAGGAGAGCTGCACGTCGTTCTCCAGCGCGCCGTAGTCGCCGGTTGCCCGCACGGCCAGGACGATGGCGGGCATCAGGAAGCCGACCGTCGCGACCCCGCCGGCGAGCAGCCGCGGCCCGAGCCTCGGCGACATCCAGACGACGAGCATGGCCGCGGCGGACAGCGGCAGCGCCAGCACCGGGGCGTCGGCCTTGAAGGCGTGCGCCGCCAGAACCGTACCCGCGACGGCGAGCACCAGCAGCGCGACCTGCCAGCGTCGCCTGAGGCCGCCGACCAGCACGGCGGGCCAGAGCACCGCCAGGACGAAGGTCGAGTGGGCGATGTTGGCCTGGGCGAGGTCGATGCGGATCGGCTCGTAATAGGCTTCGTGCAGCCGGCGGTAGATGCCCGCGCCGGTCGCCACCTCCGCAAGCAGGATCGCGCCGAACACGGCCAGACCCCAGGCCAGCACGCGCAGCGCCAGCGCGTTCAGCCGTGGGTCTGCGCGGCGGGCGCCGCAGACCGCGCTCCAGAACAGTGGCAGGCCCAGCGCCAGCTCGAGCGCGACGCTGTGGCCGAGGCCCTTCGGCTGATAGGGGCTCCAGGTGGTCGACACCGCCGCCCAGACCAGCGCGCCCAGCAGCACGATCAGCGCCGGGCGATCGACGTCGGTGAGGCGGAAGGCAGGCAGGCAGCACAGGCCCAGTAGCGCCAGCAGCGGGGCAAAGCCGAGCGGGCCCAGCCAGCCCAGCA
>JAQGIJ010000502.1 GCA_028291285.1 Phenylobacterium sp.
TCGGACCTCGTCATTGTTCGAGACCTTGGCGGTCGCGGAGCGCTTAGCAATCGCCTCGTGCAGACTGCAACCTGCGCGCGTCAGGCAAGATATGGACGAGATTTGAGGCGCGGGCTGGACGTTCCGCGCCTCAAGCAGTGCGATCGCCGCGGGTCATGTCCAAGAAACGCGGAGTTTTGCCGCCACCTGGCGTGTCTTTGTGTCGCAGACATGAGCGCCTGTAGCTCTCGACGACATCTTTCAGCCATGGCTGAGCCCTCGCCGGCGAGGTGAGAGCCGATATTTGAGGCGTTGACAAAAGGTGACACGCGATTAGTTTTCCACGCTGCAACAGAGTTCGGTCACCAAGAACCCGGCTCGCCTGTTAGGGGGAAACCAGATGTCTACAATTGCTCGCCGGAAGGCGCGGCTCATGGTGGCCGCCGCCGTGGGGGCCCTGGCGGCGACGCCGGCCCTGCCGGCCCTGGCCCAGCAGACGGGCGGATCCCAGGCCGTCGCCCTCGAAGAGGTGGTCGTCACCGCCCGGAAGCGCGAGGAAAGCCTGCAGTCGGTGCCGGTCTCGGTGACGGCGCGGACCGACGCGGACCTCAGGCGCCAAAATATCAATACGCCGACGGAGCTCTCGCGCACGGTGCCCAGCCTGCGCATCGTCAACGGGTCCAGCTCGGACAACTCCGCTCAGATCGTGCTGCGTGGCCAGACCGCCTCGGACAACCTGATCGGCGTCAGCCAGCCGGTCGGGCTCTATGAGGACAACGTCAACATTCCCCACCCGTTCGGGGCCAACAACGCCTTCTTCGATCTGCAGCGCGTGGAAGTGCTGAAGGGCCCGCAGGGTACGCTCTACGGCCGCAACACCACCGGCGGCGCGATCAACATCATCACCAAGGACGCCGACTTCAACGGCGTGCACGGCTTCGTCGAAGGCGAGTACGGCAACTACAAGGACTCGCGCGTCGGCGGGGCCCTGAACGTCCCGTTCTTCAACGACGTCCTGGCGGCGCGCTTCGCCTACATGCACTGGCAGCGCGAAGGCTTCGGCAGGTCCAGCGTCACCGGCCAGCGGTTCGGCGCCGACAAGCACGACGATCTTTTCCGCGTTTCCGTGGTGTTCCAGCCGATCTCGAGCCTCAGGGCCAAGCTGAAATACGAATACGGCCAGGCCGCCCATACCGGGCCGATGCAGGAGAACGTGGCCATCAGCGCGGTTCCGGCGCTGGCCAACGCGGCCTATCTTTCGACGGCGTTGTGGAGCAACCCGGCGGTCTACCGGTCGATCGTCCGGGACGCGGTGACGGCCGGTTCGCCGACCCAGGCCGCCAGCCTGGCGAACGCGGTCGCGGTCGGCAAAGCCCTGCTCGACCCCTGCATCGGGTCGCCGTCCGTCAACTGCGTCGGCAGCCACGTGTTCGACGACGTGAAAACCTGGCACCTCGTGTTCGACGTCACCTGGGACGTCACCGATCATGCACGGCTTCGCTCGATCACCGGCGGCCACCACTTCACCAACCGCAAGGACGGCGACCTCGACGACGTCCAGGCGCAGCTGCTGGAAATCGGCTACGGGATCGGCGGCCTGGCGCTCGCGCCCAGCGGCGGCAACTTCCCCTTCCCGGTCGGGCGGGGCTTCGAGCTCAAGGACGACCAGGAATCGACGCAGTGGTCGCAGGAGTTCAACTTCTCCGGCGATTTCCGTCGCCTGAACTGGCTGGTCGGCGCCTACGGCTCGGAGGACCTGGGCCACGGGGCGCAGACCAACGCCTTCCAGCCGGATCTCGCCGCCGCCTCTGGGCGTGACCCCGGGCTCGGCAGCCACGACGGCATCAAGGCGGACAACCGCACCTGGGCGGTCTTCACCCAGAACGACTACCACCTGACCGATCAGCTGAGCGTCACGCTCGGAGCCCGTTATACGGAGGAGCGTCTCGCCTCCGACCTGGCCGACTGGAACTACAGCTTCACCACCGGCCTGTTCACCTGCAACGGTCTGAGGCAGACCGCGACGGGGGGGTTCGTCGCTACCACCTTCCTCGCACCGAACCAGAACAATCCGGACAGCTGCGCCTACGGCGGGATCCTGACGGAAGGTCCGGACCGCGTCTTCTCGCGCCGGAAGTTCACCGGCTCCTCCTACCTGGCCAGCGCCAACTACCAGATCACCCCGGACAAGCTCATCTATTTCAAGTTCGCCAAGGGCTTCCGCGGCGGCGCCTATGGCCGGGCGCACGACCTGATGGCCGCGCCGGAAGTCGCCAAGGACATCGAGGTGGGCTTCAAGGGCGACTGGTTCGACAGACGCCTGCGGACCAACATCGCCCTGTTCCAGACCAAGTACTCCAACAAGCAGGTCTCCATCCAGACCTGCACCGCGACGGGCGTGCCGCCGGCGGGGGGCTCCTGCCCGCTCGGCACCGGCTTCTCGACCATCGTGCGCAACGCGGCGAAGGCGAAGCTGAAGGGGGTCGAGGCCGAGATCATTTTCCGGCCGATCGAGCACCTCACGCTGAACGCCAGCGCCTCGGCGATCGACGCAAAGTTCACGGATTGGCCCGGCGCGGTGTCCACCGAGGGCGCGCCGCTCGGCAACGCCGCCGGCCTCGACATCTCGCTCGGAAGCTATGGCACCCCCAACTGGCAGGGCGACTTCAACGCCCGCTACGATCTGGACGTCGGCCCCGGCAACCTGGCGGTGACGCTCGACTACGCGATCCGTGGGCGCATCCCGGTCACTCCGGTGACCAACCAGGCGCAGTTCCCCGACGCCCTGGAATGGAAGATCATGGGCAGCGCGGGCGTGCTCAACGGACGGCTGCAGTACACCATCCCGGATCAGGGCCTCGAACTCGGCCTGTTCGCGACCAACATCACCAACAAGGTGTGGGGCTACACGGGCATCTCGGCGAACTTCACGGCGGGCATCTCGCACATGGTCGTCATGGAGCCGCGGATGTTCGGCGTCACGGTCCGCAAGACCTTCGGCGGGGAGTAGCCGCCGGGTCCTCGCCGATCGGACGGCGGCCCGGGTGTGTGGCGCCTCGCGACCACGCCCCGGCGCCCCGTTCGAAAGGCGCCTGGCACGACTCTGGCTATGCCGGTGCGAGCTCCCCATCTAAAGGGAAGCGCCGTCGGGAATGCGCCGAAACCGAAGCGGTCGATCCTTCCCGGCGCGACATGGATCCGGGACCGGTGATGTCC
>JAQGIJ010000514.1 GCA_028291285.1 Phenylobacterium sp.
GCCCTCGGACATCTTCCGTGAGCACTTCATCACCTGCTTCATCGACGACAAGTTCGGGGTGAAGAACCGCCACGACATCGGCGTCGACATCATCTGCTACGAGTGCGACTACCCGCACTCCGACACCGTCTGGCCGGAGGCGCCGGAGTACCTGATGCGGGGCTTCGAGGGCGTGTCCGACGAGGACATCAACAAGATGACCCACCTCAACGCCATGCGGACCTACAGCTTCGATCCGTTCAAGGCGCTCCCGCGCGAGCAATGCACGGTGGCGGCCCTGCGGGCCCAGGCGACCCACGTCGACACCCAGCCGCGCTCGGGCGCGGGCAACCGGCCGATCCCCGAAGGCGAGACCCGCGTGGTCACCTCCGCCGACGTGATGAAGCTGTTCGCCGACGCCGGCCGCAGCCGGCCGGAGCACAAGAACGAAGCGGCCTGACGACCGCTCGACCGGGCGCGGCTTTCGAGGCCGCGCCCGGCTCGTTGCTAGTTCCATGCCGGATGCAGGTCCCGCTCTCGGCAGAACGGCTGGGCGCGGACGGTCGAGCCGGCGAGCTCCGCCGCCTCCGGCCGCGTCACCAGCCACGCGACGACCGAGGCGATGGCCGACGGCGGGGCCGCCCGGCTGATATCGTGGCCGCTGTCGCGCACGACGATCTCGTTGCGCTCGGTGGCGACGAAGCCGGGGTCGACGTTGAACGCCCGGACGCCCTGCCCGCGAAACTCCGCATGCAGAATTCCCACCAGCGGGTGTCCGGACGCCTTGCCCACGGCGTAGGCCAGGCCCCAGCCGCCCTGGCCGGCCGGCGCGGGCGGAACGTCATAGGCGGAGCTTGAGGTGATGTTCACCACCGAGCCGCCGCCGCGCGCCAGCATCCCCGGAAGCAGCGCCCGCGTCAGTGCGATCGGCGCCAGGCAGTGGGCCGTGAAGAACTTGCCGTAGGCGTCGGCGGGCGTCTCCAGGAACACGTCCATCAGGCCGGGCCCGATGTAGCGGCCGTTGTGCACGATCACGTCGAGGCCGCCCCAGTCGTCGAGCAGGCGCTGGCCGCAGGCGCCGACCGCGGCGAGGTCCGTCAGGTCCGCGGCGATGGCCAGGGACCGCCCACCCGCAGCCTCGATCTCGGCGCTGGTCTCCTCAAGGCTGCCCGGCAGCGGCCGGGTGTCGGCCTGGCGCACCGTCAGGGTGTTGTCGCGCGTCTCGCCGGGACGCACGGTCCGGGCGCAGATCGCCACGTCGTAGCCGGCTTTCGCCAGGTCGATCGCGATGGCCTTGCCGATGCCGCGGCTGGCGCCGGTGACCAGCGCCTTAGGACGTTCCATGACATTCCTCCCTAGAATGAAGTCGCGGCTCGAGGCGGCTGCCGGTCACAGCCTGAGCCCGCCGCTCACCTCGATGATCTGACCGGTGATCCAGGCCGCCTCCGGCTGCACGAGCAGCATGATCGCGTCGGCGATGTCGGACGCCTGGCCGAGGCGCCGGAACGCCGTGTTCGCCAGCACCATCTGCTCGAACGCCGGATTGCCCTTCGAGCCGGCGATCAGGTCGGTGTCCACGGCCCCGGGCGCGACGCAGTTCACATTGATCTTCTTCGGCGCCAGTTCCTGGGCCAGCGACAGGGTCCAGCTGTTCATCACCAGCTTGCTGGCGGAATAGGCCGCGCGCGGCGCGGCCGCGCCCCGCGCCGCCACCGAGCCGACGTTGACCACCCGGCCGCCCTCCCGCAGGCGCGGGATCGCCTGCTGCATGACGAAGAACGGGCCCTTCGCATTGGTGTCGAACATGTCGTCGAACTGGGCTTCGGTGGTCTCCCGGAACGAGCCGCCGCCGCCGACGCCGGCGTTGTTGACGAGGATGTCGAGCCCCTCGGCGCCGCGGCCCGCGAGCTCCCGGTCGAGGGCCAAGAACAGGGCTGCGATCTCCTCGACGCGCCGCAGGTCCGCGCCCAGCGCGAACGCCGCGCCGCCGGCCCCTTCGATGCGGGCGACGACCGCCTCCGCCGCCGCGCGGTTTGCGCCGTAATGCACCGCCACCAGGGCCCCGGCGGCGGCGAGCCGTTCGGCCGCCGTCGCCCCGATCCCCCGCGAACCTCCGGTCACTAAGGCCGTGCGGCCTGCCAGCGTCTGCATCGCTCCCCTATCCTTTTATCTGCCTTCGATGTTCCTGCAGGTCGTCCCAGGCGGCGACCTCAGTCCAGCGTCACCCAGCCGGCGCCTTCGGCGGATCGCCGCGCGGCCTCGATGACCTTCTGCACCCGCCAGCCGGCGCGCAAGGTCGGCACGGCGGCCTCAGGGTTGTCGCGGTTCTCCCGCCAGGCTTCGAGCAGCAAGGCCGTGGCGCGGATCATGCCGAGCGAGCGCCCCCGCCCCTGCGGAGGCCCGCCCCGCGGCTCGGACTCGTCCATCGCCAGCGCCGCGAGGCCATCGCCCTTCGCCGGGCCGCCGCGCAGACGCCGCCCCTCCTCGCCGACCTCCAGCAGCAGCGTGCCGTCCTCGCCGAACACGTCCATGCGCAGGCCGGACGTGTGCGCCCCGACCACCGAGGCGGTGAGCACCGCCGAGGCGCCATTGGCGAACCGCAGCAGCAGGGCCGTGGTGTCGTCGGCGTCGACGTCGATCTCGCGTCCGTCGGCGAGCGTGCGGCGCGGCACGTTGGTGCGCACATCGGCCGCCACCGCCACCGGCTCGCCAAGCAGGGCGCAGGTGAAGTCGATGTCGTGGGAGAGCAGCCCGGCGAGGTAGCCGCCGCCAGCCGCGCGCTTGTACATCCACTCCGATTGCGGGGCATGGGTCGGATGCCAGTAGGATGCGCTCTGCACCATGCGCAGGTTGTAGGGCTTGCCCACCAGCCCCGCGCGCACGGCGTTCCAGGCCGCCAGCCGCTCCGGCAGCCAGCGGAGCTCGAACGACGTTGCGTGCGCGACGCCGGCCGCTTCGGCCGCCTCCAGCATCTCCTTGGCGTCCTGCGCCGACAGCGCCGCCGGCTTCTCGCACATGATGTCCTTGCCGGCCGCTGCGGCGGCCAGGGTCATCTCCTTGTGCAGCTCGACCGGGGTGGCGATGGAGATCAGGTCGAGGTCGTCGCGGCGGACGAAGTCGCGCCAGTCGGTCGCGAGGTCGGTGAGCCCGAGCTTCTCGCCCGCCGGCCGCAACGTCTCCTCCCGCCGCGAGCAGAGCGCGACCAGCTGATAGCCCTCGGCCGCCTGGTAGGCCGGGCCGTGCACCAGGCTGCCCCAGCCCACGCCGATGATGCCCACGCGGATCGGATCTGCGACCATCTTCCCTCTCCTCTCGTTCTCCGCTCGCCGCGACCTGCGTCCGCGGGGAGGCCTTGGGCGGCTCAGACCGCGAGCGGAAAGCCGCCGGAAATCTTCAACGTCTCGCCGGTGATGAAGCTCGCCTCGTCCGAGCACAGGAACAGCATGCCTGCGACGACGTCCTCGACCTGGCCGGTGCGCCGGACGAGCTGGTTGACGTTGGCGAACTGATCGAACATCTCGGCGGGCAGCTCGGCCTTGATCGTCTCGGTGGCGGTGAGCCCGGGGGCGACCGCGTTGACCCGGATCCGGTCGTCGGCGAACTCCCGCGCGAACGCGATGGTGAGCCCCCGCACGGCGAGCTTCGAGACGCCGTAGGGCGAGCTGACGGAATAGCCGGCGATCGACGAGAGGCTGCAGATCGCGCCGCTGCCCCGGCTCGCCATGGCCGGGCGCGCCGCCAGCGAGCAGTTCACCACGCCCATGATGTTCACCTCGAACAGGCGCCGTGTCTCGGCATGGCCGAGCTTCTGGAAGGGCACGTTGTACTTCGCCGAGTGCAGCCCGGCGTTGTTGATCAGAACGTCGAGGCCGCCGAACTGGTCGACGGTCCGCGCGACCGCATCGGCGACGGCGACCTCGTCGGCGACGTCACAGGTCAGCCCGACCGCCTGCAGGCCGTCCGCCCGCAGCCCGGCCGCGGCGAGCTCCACGGCCTCGCCGTCGATGTCGATCAGCGCCGCCCGCCCGCCGCCCTCGCAGAAGGCGCGCGCGAACCCCAGGCCAAGGCCCAACGCCCCACCGGTGACAAGTGCGACCTTGTCGCGGAACGCACCCTGGAAGGCGCTCGCCATCACCCCGTCTCCTCCGCGTCATGCTGGCGCCGCGGAAGGTCGAGCTCCGGCGGCTGATAGAACGTCAGATTGAAGCACGGGCAAATGGAATGGAGTAGTTGTTATTTTTCCAGCGGCCTCGGTCTGCGCGGTAGAGCGGGACCGGTCTCGGACCGGGCTCGCCGTTCGAAATGATATTGTGTCCGTTTGCGCCCGACCCGGGCCGCCCTTGGGGGGATGTCAGGCGCGGTTGGGCGGAACCCCGCACATCAACACCTCCAGCAGGAGGGCTGCGGCGCGCAGGATCGCCGCCGCCGTCACCCGCTCGGTGATGTGCGGCGTCACGGCCAGGCGTTCGAGCATCGCCATATAGCCCTCGGCGGCGGAGCGCGGGTGCAGTTCCCGCGGCAGCCGCCCGCAAGTCTGGGTCTCCGCGATCTGCGCGGTCAGGCGTTCCACCAGCGGCCGGACGGCGGCGGCGCGCGCCTCGTAGAACCTCTGGTCGCCCTCGTCGGCCGCGAGGTTGCGGATCCGGAAGATCGCCCGGTTGGGCTGCCATTGCTCGAAATAGGTGGCCGCGAACCTGCGCGCCTGGGCGTCGCCGCACTCCGGCCGCCAGGGCTGGGCCACCATCTCCAGCAGTTCGGGCGTGCTTTGGGAGCGCGTCTCGACGACCGTCAGGAAGGCCTCCGGCACATCCTCGAAGTACAGGTAGAAGGTGGCGTTGGAGGTGTTGGCGGCCCTGACGATGTCGGCCACCTTCAGGTGGAACAGGGAGCGGGAGTGGGCCAGCGACTCCACCGCCGCCAGGATCCGCTGCCGCGTCCGCTCGCCCTTCACGCCGACCGCCTGGCCGTGCAGGTTGCGACGCCGTCCGGCGCCCTTGGCCGCGACGCTGACCGGCGGCCTCGCCGGCGCCGCCGAGGGCGGCTGGGGCGGCTGGGCCTGGCCGCGGGTGACCGGCGCGGAGCTCAT
Source organism: Phenylobacterium sp. (assembly GCA_028291285.1). The sequence continues at coordinate 5,066 of JAQGIJ010000514.1, forward strand.
CAGCAGCACGGCCCAGAAGGCCGCGAAGTCCACCAGACGCCGCCGGATCGGCCCGTGCGCCGCGGTCGGCCACTGGATGGCGATCCGTTCGATCAGCGCCAGGAGCGCGCCGGCGCCGGCCGGCGGGTCGAGGTCGGCGGGCAAGGCGTCGGCGTCCCGGGTTTCCGAGATCCGCTGCGCCATCAGACCGGTCAGCGCGTTGACGGCGTTCAGCCGCTGCCGCGAGAATCGGTCGTCGCCCTCGTCCGAGGCCAGGTTGCGGACCCGCAGCAGCGCCGCATGCCCCTCGATCTGCTCCAGGTACGCCGCCACGAACTCATGGGCGATGTCCGATGCGCCCTGGTGCGACCACGCGCGGTCGAGCATCCCCAGCAGGTTCGGCGGGCTCTGCGAGACCTCGCCGGTCAGCGCAAGCACCGCTTCGGCGACGTCGTTGAAATAGACGTAGAAGGTCGAGGTGGAGGTTCGCGCCTCCTTGATGATCTGCGCCACGCTCAGCTCATGCAGCGGGATCGTGCGCAACAGGGCTGCGGTCGCATCGAGCAGCCGCCGGCGCGTCTGCATTCCCTTCGCGCCCATCGTCTGGCCAAGCTGGTTGACCCGGCCGTGTACGGGGGCGCGGCCAGGCGCACCGGCGGAGGGTGGCCTCATGGCGATCGGAAGGCTGAGGTTGGCCGCAGGCTCGTGCGTCGAGACATCTCCATGTCCCTGTCTTCCCACGAAACCGGCAAAGCGCAAGCAGGGCGCCGCACCTCGCCTGGGCGAGCGCGAATGGGGCGGCGCGTGCGCCGCCCCGCGCCGGCTATTCGGCGCCGAAGCTCTTGCGAACCCCCACGCCCCACATCCGCGGCTCCTGGGTGATCCCCTGGGTGACCCCGCCCACGTTCGGCCCGGCGATGCCCGGCACCTGATAGTGCCGGTCGGTGGCGTTGCTCACGAAGACCGAGAAGGTCAGGCCGGCGCTCCGGAGGTCATAGTCGGCCCGCAGGTTGAGCAGGCCGAGCGAGGCCCGGCCGCCCGGTCCGTTGGAAACCAGGCTGTCGACCACCGAGGCCGGCACCGAGGGGTCGAGCAGGCGCGCCGAAGGCCGCGCGCCGGACGTCCAGGACCAGTCCGCCTCCAGGCCGACGTCGCCCGGCCCGACGGGCAGCACATAACGGCCGGAGAGGCTGTACTGCCAGGGCGGGTAAGCGAAGGTCTCGCCGGAGGCGTCGCCGAACGGCGCCCCGGTGTAGCTGAGCGCGCCGAGATAGGTCTGGTACTTGCCGTGGATGTAGCTCGTCGAGGCCTGCAGGGTCAGGGCCTCGATCGGCCGCGCCGTGATCTCGGCCTCGAAGCCCTTGATCTTGGCGTTGGCGGCGTTGGTGATGATCGTCGCATTGCCTTGGATCGGCACCGGGACGATCGAGCTCTCCTGCTTGTTCTTGTAGTCGGTCTTGTAGAAGGCGACGTTGGTCCGCAGGCGGTGCTGGAAGAAGTCCGCCTTGGCGCCCAGCTCCCAGTCCGTCGCGAATTCCGGCGCGAAGTTCGGCGCCGTCGGCGCCCGCAGCTGGTAGCCGCCGCCGCGGAAGCCGCGCGCGGTGCGCAGGTAGACGAGGCTGTCGACCGTCGGCTTGTAGTTGATGCTGGCCAGGTAGCTGGCGCCGCTCTCTTTGTCGTTCGGCAGCCGCACCGAGCAGACGTTCGGGTCGGTGGTGATCAGGCCGTTCAGGCCCGGGTAGCCGCAGCGGTAGAGGTTGCTTACTGGGTCGAAGCGGCGCAGCGCCGACAACATCGAGCGCTCTTCCCAGGTGTAGCGCAGGCCGCCCGTCACCGAGAGCTTGCTGGTGATCTGGTAGTCGTTCTGGGTGTAGAGCGCGTAGCTGATGTTGCCGATGTCGATCCCTTCGTTGAAGTTGATCGTGAACGGCCGCAGCGTCGCCGGGACCGCCGTCAGCAGGTTCACGTTCGCCCGGAAGTCGTTCTGCGTCGCGTCGGAGCCCAGCTCGTCGCTGTAGAAGGCGCCGAACAGGAACTTGAGCCGGTTGTCCCACGTCGTTCCGGCGAGGTTGAATTCCTGCGTCCAGATGCGGTTGCTGACCATCGGCCGGGTGGGCAGCGGGAAGCTGCCCGGCAGCGTGTTGGGCACGAAGGTGACCAGCTCGAGGAGGTGGAAGCGCGTCGCGTCCAGATCCATGTCGTGGGTGTCGTCGAGGTGCCGGTAGCTTGAGATCGACTTCAGCTGCACATGGTCGGTCAGGTCGAAGGAGCCGGTCAGCACGAAGGAATAGCTGTTGAGATCCTCGCGGCTGATGATCTCGCTGTCACTGGTGAAGATGTCCTTGTTGCCCTGCGCGACGACCTGCTGGATCACGTTCTGGGCGGTGATCAGGTTGGCCGGCACGGTCGGGTCGAGGCCGAGCTCGACAGCGGCCTGGTAGTTGGTCGCCGCCTGCGGCTGATAGGAGCGCGCCGTCGTCAGCAGGCCGTTCTCCCGGATCCGCGTCCAGTCGCCCTTCAGCTCGATGCGCGCCCGCGGCGTCGGATCCCAGCGGACCGAGCCGCGGAAGAACTGCTGGTTGCGCTTGGCGAGGTCCTGGCCCGTGATGCGCGAGCTGCCGTAGCCCTCGCGCTTCCAGATCTGATAGGCCCCGCGGACCGTGAGTGTGTCGGCGATGATCGGCACGTTCACCGCGGCCGTGAGCCGCTTGTCCTTGTAGTCGCCGAGCTCGCCGTAGACGTAGCCGTGCACGCCGGCGTAGTCGGCCCCCCGCGAGATGATGTTGATCGCCCCGCCCGTCGTGTTGCGGCCGTACAGGGTGCCTTGCGGGCCCGTCAGCACTTCGACGCTCTGCAGGTCGACGACGCCGGCCTGCAACCCGTACGGCCGCGGGATGTAGGCGCCGTCGACATAGATGCCGATCGCCTGGTCGATGGTGCTGATGATGTCGCTGGCCGACTGGCCGCGGAGCGCGAAGGTGACCGCCTGGGCGCTGCCCTGGCTCTGGTTGTTGACCTTCAAGCTCGGCACCGTCCGCGCCAGGTCCGAGACGATCCGGACGCCCCGCTGCTCCAGCTGGCGGCCACTGAAGGCGCTCACCGCCACCGGCACGTCCTGGATGCTTTCCTGACGCTTCCGCGCGGTGACGACGACCTCTTCGAGCTGAGCCGTCTCCTGGGCGACGGCGGAGGCCGCAATGCCCAACGCCAACAATGC
>JAQGIJ010000537.1 GCA_028291285.1 Phenylobacterium sp.
CCAGCACCTGCTCGGCGGCGGCGATCTCCTGCGGACGGGCGGAGACCTGGAAGCGCTCCAGCCCGGGCTGGCGAAGCGGGACGAGCTGCGGCGCCTCGCGCGCCAGGGCGAGGAAGCTGGCGCCGAGATAAAGCGCGATCAGCAGCGCCGGCGCCACGCCGGCCGCAAGGCGCAGCCGGGCGGCGGTCGTTCGCGCCGTCCGCGGCGCCAGCGCCAGGGCGGCGGGCGCCACGAAGGCGAAGGCCTGGCTGCCGGTGTTCTGGCTCTCCACGAACAAGGCTCCGGCCAGCAGCAGGGCGAAGCCGAATGCGCGCGTGCGCAGCAGGCCCAGGGCGAGCCGGTGCGGCGCGCGCCGGAGCCCGGAAATCCGACGAAGCGAGCGCGCCTCGGCCCGGAGCTGGATCGCGAGCACGACGACCAGCAGGACGAGGATCGGGCGCTCGGCGCGCAGCTCGTCCCGCAGCCGGTCGATCACCGACCAGAGACCGCCGGCCCGGCCCAGGCGCGCCACATCGTGCAGGTAGTCCGCCAGCAGGCCGCCGGCGAGCTGCGCGGCCAGGGCGGCGACGAGGCCAGGGGCGATCAGCAGAAGCCAGTCCGCACCGGCCGCGCGCCGGCGCAGCAGGCCCCAGCCGGCGACGGCCAGGCCCGCCGGGAAGGCGGTCAGCTTGGTGAAGAACAGCACCGCCAGCAGGACGCCGGACGCCGCCGCCTGGATCCGCACCGAGGGTCGCAGCCAGGCGGCCGCCGCCAGGGCGAACAGCACCAGGCCCGCGTCGCGATTGTAGACGCCGTAACCATCGGCCTGAGCATCGACGGCAAAGCCCTTGAAATCGCCCCAGTTGTAGGGCGCTGCGGCGAGCAGGACGAACAGCAGCGCGGCGGCCAGGGCGGCGGGGCGCCGCTGCGCCGTGGCGGTGATCGGCCAGAGCGCCGCGGCCGCAAGCAGCGCATAGGGAAGCTGCGCCGCGACCACTGGCTGCACCCTCGGCGCGACCTGGTTCAGCGCCGCGAAGAGATAGAGCGGCAGCGGCCCCATCGGCGAGAAGAAGTCGATGTGGGGACGTTCGCCGGAGGCGATCCGGTGCGCCGCGTCGAGGAACATGTAGGAGTCGCTGTAGCTGGGCCCGACCGGCAGGTGGCGCAGCCCGATCGCCAGGACCACCCAGACCAGGACGCCCGCCAGCAGGGCGAGCGCTGGCGCGGCTCGCGCCCGCCAGGCGCTCGCCTCACGCCCGGCGGACTGGGTCGCGCCGCCTCGTCCGACGAGCACCATGGAAGCTCCTCGAGGCCACAGCGCAGCAGCAGACGCCGCCCGGACGGGGCGCTCCACATCGATTGATGGACAGCCGTGCTCGGCGCTCACTCGCCGGTCGAGGCCGAGGACATGCCGGGGTGGCGCCAGCCCCGGGCGTGCGCCCATTCATGCGCCCGCAGTTCCTCCCGCTCACGCGCGCTCGGCCAGGCGCGCTTGTCCGGCAGCACCACAAGGTCCAGGGCCGGCACGTAGCAGGCCTGGTAATAGCCGCCCCTCGGCGGCCCCAGATAGAAGTTGCAGAAGGCCTGGACCGCGTCGGGCGTGGAGAAGGTCTTCTCCCGCGTCGCGCCGGTGATGGTTGGGCCGGCGGCGTACCTGGACGGCGGCGCCTCGACCGCGCGCATGACCGTGAAGGCGCGGGTGGGCACGCCGATATTCGCCGCGACGATCACCAGCCCGACCGCGCAAAACCTTCGCGGCCATTGCAGATGAATCCGGTGCTTGAGGTCCCAGGCGAACATGGATCACGGAAGTCATGCTTAAGGTTGGAGCCTGTACAGCATGTTCTCGCATGTATTCGTTTGCTCGATCATTTGACGCCGAAGCTCGTCTTAAGCAAATCCTGCGTTATCGACCAGATGATACTAACACGTGTTGGTCTTTGTTCCGCCTGAACCGTCATATGCGGCTCACAAATGATCGTTTCGCGCTTTCGCAGGCGCGCGCCGCTCAGCCGGCGGCGGGCGCCGCGCGTCGCGCCCGCAGCTTCAGCCAGGCGAGAAGCCGCAGCGCCGGCGCCGCCACGGTCAGGACGGCGAACGGCAGGTAGTCGGGCCGGTGCAGGATGGCCGGGGCCGGCTGCGCCCTCAGGAAATCGACGGCGAAATCGAACAGCAGATAGTTCATCGCCAAGTTCTTCAGCGCCCACCAGCCGGCGGCGCCGATGGCCCCGCCGACCCGCGCGATCGAGCACAAGGCCAGCAGGGCGGCCGCGACCGCGCCCGGACCGAAGATGAGGAAGATGCGGGCCGACGGCGCCGCGCCGATCCAGCACAGCGCCGCGACCAGTCCGAGATGGACCGCCAGCACGGCGGCGAAGGCGAGGCCGAAGTCCCGGCCCCGGCGCTTCAGCGGCGCGAAGGCCGGACCGAAGAGGATCACCAGCGCGCCGGCTGCGTAGCTCGGCCAGAACAGCAGGAAGGCGAGCCGCGCGGTCAGGCGAAGCGCGGCCTCGATGCCGTCCTTCCCCAGGCCGAGGCGGATCGCAGCGACCGCGGCGAGCACGACCGCCAGGGCGGCGGCTGCGCCGATCCACAGCGCACCTTCAGGAGGCCCCGGGGAGGCTTGCTCGGCTCGAACGCTGGCGGTCGGGGCTTGCGGGCGCATCTGGGAGACCTCCGCGCACGTGCGACCGGCTCAGCCGCTGAGGCAGGAGGCGTCGGGGGCCGCCGCCGCGCGGATCGGGTCCGGGGTGTCGAGCCGCCGGGCCTGCGCCTTCTGGCCCGCCGCCTGGACGATGCGCGCTCGCAGGTCGCGCGCGAGGTTGGCGACCCGCGGCGCGCGCATGATCGTCACGTGGTTACCCT
>JAQGIJ010000584.1 GCA_028291285.1 Phenylobacterium sp.
ACGCCCAGCAGCGGAAGATCCGGCTGACCGAGAAAGAGACCAACATCCTGAAGTACCTCTATCGCGCCGGCGAGAAGCCGGTCAGCCGCGAGGAGCTGCTGGCGGAGGTCTGGGGCTACAACGCCGGTGTCACCACCCATACGCTGGAGACCCACGTCTACCGGCTGCGCCAGAAGATCGAGAGCGACCCCGCCAATGCGCGGCTGCTGCTCACCGAGGCCGGCGGGTACCGGCTGGCGCCGTAGCGCTTTACCTCTCCCCAGCCGGGGAGAGGGCTGCTCTCAGAGCACCAGGTCCGCGCTCACCGGGGCGTGGTCGCTGGGGCGCTCCCATTCTCGCACGGTGTCGTGCACGCGGCTGGCGGCGCAGCCCAGGCGGAAGGCGGCGTCGCGCAAGGCCGGCGTCACCAGGATGTGGTCGAGCCTGAGGCCGCGGTTGGACTTGCGGAAGTCCTGGGCGCGGTAGCTCCACCAAGAGGCCATCTTCTCCGGCTCCGGCGTCGTCTCGCGCGGCAGGTCGATGAAGTCGAGCGAGGCCTTCAACGTGCCGAACGCCTCCACTTCGACGGGGGTGTGGCTGACGATCTTCGACATGTAGCGGTGATTCCAGACGTCGTGCTCGCCAGGCGCGACGTTGAGGTCGCCGACGATCGCCAGCGGCGCCTTGGGATCGCGCCTGGAGAGCTCGGCGGTCAGCTTCTCGAAGAAGTCGAGCTTGTGGTCGAACTTCGGATTGAGCGCGCGGTCGGGCGTGTCGCCGCCGGCCGGGACGTAGAAGTTGTGGATCTCGACGCCCGCGGCGACCGCGCCCACGCAGCGGGCGTGGCCTTCGCGACAGACGTCCAGCGGCGGGGCGTCCTCAAGCGGCAGGCGCGAGGCGATGGCCACGCCGTGCCAGCCCTTCTGGCCGGCGATCTTCAGGTGCGGCAGGCCCATGTCGACGAAGGCCTGGGTCGGGAACTCGCCCTCGCGGCACTTGATCTCCTGCAGGCACAGCACATCGGGCGCGTGCTCGGACACGAACCGGGCGACCTGTTCGTGACGCAGGCGAACGGAGTTGATGTTCCAGGTGGCGAGGCGAAGCCGCATCGGCGCTCCATAGCCGGCAGGGCCGGGGCCGACAACGCGGCATAAAAGAACGCCCGGGCACTGGAGAAGCCCGGGCGTCCAAGTCGTCTCTCATGCCGCCGCCGGGAGGGGATAGGTTCCGGCACGGCCCGCCGTCGCACGATCCGCGCGCCGACGAGATGATGCATGGTGGCCACAGCCGGAGAAAAAGTCAAGGCGGAACGTCATTAACACTTGATTGTGCCAAAACGGTCACATTCGAGCGCGGCCGACCCCTTTCGGACGCGGATCCTTCAGCTCGAAGAGGCCTGGGTCGAGGCTGGCGGCGGGCGCCAGATCGAGCAGGCGCACGCGCGTGGTGCGCCCCTGCGCGTCCGTCACCGCCCACCCAACCAGCTGCATCGGAGCGTCGGCGAAGGTGAGCGCGATCTGGCCGGCGGTCTGCTTGCGGCCGTCGCGGGCGGTGAGCGTGAAGCCGTCCGACATCCGGCTGACGCCGGTCACCTGCACGCCCTTGTCCAGGCGGATCGTGCGCGCCAGGAACAGCGAGAGCGGCGTCATGCCCAGGGGATAGCTGTCAAAGGTCTTCAGCCGGCTGTCGGCGACCGAGACGGTGGCGCCGTTGGAAACCACCAGCAGGCCGGACGGCGGGTCGTAGGCGAAGCGCGCCTTGCCCGGCCGCTTGAGATAGACCGTTCCCTGGCTGGTCTGGCCGCGGCCGTCCGTCTGGACGAACCGCGCCTTGGCCTGGGTCAGGCCCTCGAGATAGGCGGTGGCGCGGGCCACCAGCGCCTGGTCCTGCGGCGCCGGCGCGCCCTGGGCGAGCGCCGGACCCGCCAGGGCGGAGGCGGCCAGCGCGAGCGTGAACCGGCGGCGGTCGAGCGACATCAAGACACTCCTCTCGAGCAGCCTTTTACTCCGCGCGCGCGGCGGCAATAGGGCTCGATCGCGGCGGGTCGTGCAACGCCCAACTTTGCCGGCCGTTCCGGGCCCATGGACATCGTCGCCGAGCTGCAGGCGCGCATGGCGCGCGCGGAGGAAGCCGAGGACTACGAGACCGCCGCGGCGCTGCGCGACGTCATCGCGCGGCTGCAGCGCGGGGAGTCCAAGCTCACCGAACAGGTCCCCGGCCGGATGGGCCTGGGGTCCAGCCAGGAGGACTACGTCCGCCGCCCGGGGGGGCCGCTGCCGACCAAGCCGGATCCGCTGACCAAGGGCCACCGCAAGGGCGGCCGCCGGCGCTAGACCGGTTGACACGCAAGCATATGCTTGCATATTGGCCCGCGTGACCGACGACATGGACGCCGTGTTCAAGGCCCTGGCGGACGCGAGCCGCCGGCGCCTTCTCGACCTGCTGCACGAGGCGCCCGGCCAGACGCTGGGCGCGCTCACGGCGGGGCTCGACATGACGCGCCAGGCCGTCAGCCAACACCTCGCCGTGCTCGAGGCCGCGAACCTCGTGACCACGATCCGGCGGGGCCGCGAGAAGCTGCACTACCTGAACCCCGTGCCCATCCATGCGGTGCAGGCGCGGTGGATCGCCAAGTTCGAACGGCCCAGGCTCGACGCCCTGGC
>JAQGIJ010000619.1 GCA_028291285.1 Phenylobacterium sp.
CGTGGCGCCTGCGCCCGCGCCGGCCTTGGGCGCGCCCGCCGCGCACAAGGCCGAAGCCACACCGGCCAAGGCTGCGGCCAAGCCCGCCGCCAAGAACCCGGCCGCCAAAAAGGCCGCCGCCAAGACCCCGGCGAAGCCGGCTGCGGCCAAGACCCCTGCGGCGGCGAAGAAGCCGGTCGCCGCGAAGGCCAAGTCGCCTGCCAAGCCGAAGGCCGCCCGCAAGCCCGCGGCCGCCAAGGCTGCGCCGAAGACCGCGGCGAAGAAGCCGGCCGCCAAGCTGGCGGTGGTGAAGACGCCGGCCGTCAAGGCCGCCGCGCCGAAGAAGCCTGCTCCGAAGGCCGTCAAGTCCACCATCACCAAGGCCGCCGCGGCCACGGTGACGGCGCCGAAGACGGCCAAGGCGCCGGCCAAGAAGGCCGCCAAGCCCAAGAAGCTCACCGCAGCGAAGTAGCCGGCGGCTCCCCGCACACGGGGGAGACGCGGCGGCTATTTCGCCGAGCGCTTCAGGGCGACCAGCGCCTCCTCCAGGCAGGCGCGGTCGCCGGCGGCGGCCACCTGGCCGCCGTGCGCGCCCAGCGTGGCGCCGCGCCAGTCGGTGACCAGGCCGCCGGCGCCTTCGATGATCGGGATGATCGCCTCGATGTCCCAGGCCTTGAGCCCCGCCTCCACCACCAGGTCGATGGCGCCCGCCGCCACCATGGCGAAGGCGTAGGCGTCGCAGCCCAGGCGCGCGAGCCGGGCCGCCGCGCGCACCTGGCGCCAGGCGCCGAGCTCGGCGCCGTCGAAGCAGCTCTCCGGATCGGTGGTGGCGATGATGGCCTGGGTGAGCAGGGGGCAGGGCCTGACCCTCAGCGGCCGTTCGCCTGCGCGCGAGACCAGCCGCGATCGGCCGGCATGGCCGAGGAAGAGCTCGCCGACGTATGGCTGGCCGATCGAGCCCAGCACCGGCCTTCCCTGATGGCGCAGGCCGATCAGGGTGCACCAGGTGGGCAGGCCGGCGATGAACGCCCGTGTCCCATCCACCGGATCCAGCACCCACACGAACTCGGCGTCGGGGCGGTCCTCGCCCAGCTCCTCGCCGATCACGCCATGGTCCGGATAGCGCTCGGCGATCAGCTGGCGGATGATCCGCTCGGCGCCCTCGTCGGCCTCGGTGACCGGATCAAAGCCGGCGGCGCCGCCCTTGTCCCTCAGCCCGTGCGCGGCGCGGAACAGCGGCAGGATGTGCGCCGCCGTCGCCCGGTTGAGCTCTACGAGGAAGGCCTCGAACTCGGCGAGGCGGTCGGGCGATAGCGCGGTCATGGCCGGAGGGTTTAGCCCGACCGCGCGGCCGCGTCAGGCCTCGACGTCGGTGTTGAGCGACTTGGCCAGGTCGAGCAGCCGCCGGCGGGGGCGTTCGCTCAGGCTGTAGTAGGCGCGGATCAGGTCGCGCGTCTCCTTGCGGGTGAAGACCTCGCGCTGCGTCTCGCCCTCGCCGCCCTCGCGACCGTCGCGCGGCGCGCCGAAGCCCTCGTAGAAGTAGTTCACCGGCACCTCGAGGATCTGGGCGAGCTGCCAGAGCCGGCCGGCGGACATGCGGTTGGCCGCGCACTCGTATTTCTGGATCTGCTGGAAGCGCACGCCGCAGGCGTTGGCCAGCTGTTGCTGGGTCAGCCCGAGCAGGCGCCGGCGCCGGCGCAGCCGCTTGCCCAGGTGTTCGTCGATCTCGTCGGTCATGCGAAAAACCCCCCAAAGTCTTCGTGCGCAGCCATGTCCCGAAGCGGGACGCGCTGGGGGGCGGGCCGCAAGTCGCGCGCCACGCGAGTGGCTTTGGTTTGCGCTGGAGGCGCGACCCCGCCTATCAGGGGCCATGGCCCAACAGACGCCCTCGCGCGCGCAGGACCTCCTCTGGCGGTTGGAGGCGGCCGCCTTCGACGCCTTCAACTGGCTGGCGCGGCGGCTGCCGATGGACGTCGTGTCCGATTTCGGGGCCTGGCTCGTGGGGACGCTCGGGCCGCTCACCAGCGTCGACCGCACGGCCGAGCGCAACCTGCGGATCGCCTTTCCCGACGCGCCCGCAGCCGAGATCGCGCGGCTGAAGGCGCTGCAGTGGCGTGAGGCCGGGCGTTTCTTCGCCGAGTTCCCGATCCTTGACCGGATCGTCGGCGATCCGTCGCGCGTGGAGGTGATCAACAGCGAACGGCTCGCAGCGCTGGTCGAGGGCTCGCAGCCGGCGGTGCTGATCTCCGGCCACTTCTCCAACTTCGAGGTGATGTCGGCGGTCATCGTCCATTCGGGGGTGCGCTGCCAGGTGACCTACCGCGCGGCCAACAACCCCTACATCGACAAGCGCTTCCGCGAGAACCGGGCGCGCTATGGCGTGCAGCTCTTCGCGCCGAAGGGGACGGAGGGCGCGCGCGCGCTGATGCGGGCGTTCGGCCGCGGCGAGAGCGTGGCCCTGCTCAACGACCAGAAGTTCAACGGCGGGGTGGCTGCGCCCTTCTTCGGCGTCCCCGCCTATACCGCGCCGGGCCCCGCGACCTTCGCCCTGAAGTTCGGTGCGCCGATCCTGCCGATGAGCGTGCAGCGGATCCGCAAGGCGCGCTTCCGGGTGATCGTGCACGAGCCGATCGTGCTGGAGGACACCGGCGACCGGACGGCCGACATCGAGGCCGGCGTGCGCCGCATCAACGCCTTCATGGAAGCGCGCGTGCGCGAGCGCCCCCACGAGTGGTTCTGGGTCCACAAGCGCTGGCCCAACGAGATGTACAAGAAGGGCTAGAGGCTCACCCTGGGGGGAGCATCGCTATCGCCCGCCGGTCTCCTGCCAGCGCTGCAGCGCCTCCGCGGCGCTGGCGTAGGCCTCCTGGCGGGTGGCGCTCCAGTAGCGGAGCTGCTCCAGCGGGATCTTCCGGCCGGTGACGGCGCAGAGCACATAGCGGCCCGGCTTGAGCACGGCGAAGTCGCCATCGCCATAGTGCAGCTTGGCGAGATCGTTTCCGGCGAACTCGGGATCGTGCGCGTTCATGGCCCCCTATTTAGCGCGCGCGCGCGTCTCAGAACAGGTCGCCCTGTGCAGGTGAGGTCGCTTTCGCGCGAGGTTTGACGGGTTTCTGCGGCGAAGCGGGCGCGGCGCCCTCGCCGTCGACGACCGCCGTGCGGGTCACCGCGTCGCCGAACTTGATGTCGACCGCCTCGCCCGACTGCAGCGCGGCGCCGGCGCGGACCAGCGAGCCGTCCTGGCGGGTGACCCGGGCGAAGCCCCGCTGCAGCGGCCGGTCGGGGTCGACAGAGCCGTAGAGCTTGGAGAGCGCCTCCAGCCGCTCGGCGAGGCGCTCCAGCTTGCGTTCGGCCGCGGGCTTCAGCCGCTCGACGACCGCCTGCAGCCGCTGCCGGTGGACGGTCTGCGGCCTTTGCAGGAGCAGCGGCGAGAGCCGGCTCGCCACGCGCACCAGGTCGCGCTCGTGGGCCGCGGCGTTGCGGGCGAGACCTGCGGCGAGGCGGCCGGAGACGATGTCGAACCGCTGCTCGGCGAGCCGCACGAGGTCGGGCACGCGCTTCAGGGCGCGGTCGGCGGCGGCCACGCGGCTGCGCCGGTCCTCCACCACCCGCCCGCCGCAGCGGTGCATCCGCGCGCCGAAGTCGGCCACCGCGGCCTTCAGCTCAGTCAGCACCGGGGTGGCCATCTCCGCCGCGGCGGTGGGCGTGGGCGCGCGGCGGTCAGAGACGAAGTCGATGAGGGTGGTGTCGGTCTCGTGGCCGATGGCGCTGATCAGCGGGATGGCGCAGGCCGCCACCGTGCGGGCCAGGGTCTCGTCGTTGAACGGCCAGAGGTCCTCCACCGAGCCGCCGCCGCGGGCGACGATCAGCACGTCGGGCTGGGCCACCGGGCCCAAAGGATCCAGTGCGCAGAAGCCCTTGATCGCGGCGCAGACCTGGGCGGCGGCCGCCTCGCCCTGCACCACCACCGGCCAGACCACCACCTGGCAGGGCCAGCGGTCGCGGATGCGGTGCAGGATGTCGCGGATCACCGCGCCGGTGGGGCTGGTGATCACGCCGACCACCCGGGGCATGGCGGGGATCGGCCGCTTGCGCGAGGCCTCGAACAGGCCTTCTCCAGCGAGCTTGGCCTTGAGCCGCTCGAGCTGGGCCAGGAGCGCGCCGACGCCGGCGGCCTCCATGGTCTCGATGACGATCTGGTAGCGCGAGCCCTGCGGGTAGGCGGTGATCTTGCCGGTGACGATCACCTCGAGCCCCTGCTCGGGACGCACGGAGAGGCCGCGCACGCTGCCCTTCCAGACGACGCCGTCGATCGCGGCGCGCTCGTCCTTCAGCGTCAGATAGACGTGGCCGTTGGAATGGTGGGTGATCTTGGAGAGCTCGCCGCGCAGGCGCACGAAACCGTAGGCGTCCTCCAGCGTGCGCTTCAGCGCGAAGGCGAGCTCGGAGACGGAGTAGGGCTGCGCATTGCCGCTGGTCTCGGTCTCGGGGGCGAGCTCGCTCATGGGCGGAAGGTAGCGATGTTGCCTGGGAAACCCAACGGGCGGGAGGGTCGCATGCAAGTTCCTGAGCCGCCGGGTTGACGTCGAAACTGCCAGATGTCGCTATTTTGTTCTCGAAGCCACTACCTCCCCCATAGGGCGTGGGAGGTAGTGCGCAACGAAAAGGGCGCGCCCCCGGCCTTGCGGCTCGGGCGCGCGCCCCCATCCCCAACGGATCGGTTTAGCCGCGTCTCTCCCCGCGGATCAGATGTAGCGCCGCAGGCTCCGGGCGAGCTCGTTGGCGCCGGATTTCTTCTTGGATTGGACCGGCTGGTAGGCGACCTGGCTGTGCTCGTGGCAGTAGGGGCCCTCGCTCGACCGGCGGCCGCAGAAGGTGAAGTTGTCGAGGGCCGGATCGC
>JAQGIJ010000105.1 GCA_028291285.1 Phenylobacterium sp.
TCTGCAGCAGCATGGTGAAGAAGCCCTGCCCGTCGGCGCCGTCGAGCTGGATGGATCCGCTCTCGAAGCCCGCCAGCACCTTGTCCTGGTCGGCGGCGGAGAGCCCGTGGAAGCTTGCTCCGCGGAAATTCCGCCCGACATAGGTCTCGATGGCGGGGATCGTGTTCCGGTAGAGCTGGGCCGGGGTGAAGCGGCTCTGGTAGCCCTGCTCGGGCGTGCCCTTCGGCCATGGCCCGCCGAGGTAGAAATGCTGGCCGTGACCGTACTGGCCGGCGAGCTGGCGATCGATGAAGGTCGGGACCCCGGCCTCGATGGCGCCGGGGCCCACGGCGTCGTTGGGGATCAACCGCGCCACGGCGGCTTCGATGAACGCCGCCTCCGCGGGCGTAAAGAACACGTAGCCTGCGCCCGAGGCGCCGGGAGGGAAGTCGGCGGCGCCTTCCTGCCAGGGCATCGCGCCCTGGAACTGCTGAGGCGGCGCACCGAGCTCGCCGTCATGTCGCGCCGCCGCCACGGCCGCCCCGGCGGCGCCGATCGCGGCTCCGCCCACCAGCAGCCGGCGACGATTCATTCGCAACTCGGTCATCGCCCGCTCTCCCGGCCCATGCTGACGCCGCCGGCGCGCGACCGAGGCCATGGCAGGGCTCTCGTCGCGTCTCGGTTCGGCCTTGTTCGCACACTCGCTCCTGTCGCCGGCAACCCTGGCGCTATCCCGGTCCGGACGGACTCGCGCCCGCGTCTGCGCCGCCAGCCGAGCCCTTGTCAGGCCCGGGCTTCGCACCGGTGTGCGATGACGCCGCGCGCGGCTTCGCGTTGTTCGCCCCGGCGCTCGTGCCCGCGCCGATCGCGGCGCCTGCGCCGGGCGGCGCGCGCTTGTGGCGCGGGGCCCGTTTCGTCTTTTCAGGATGAGCAGCTTGGGCGGGATGCGCAGCCTGGCCTGGGCCGCTGGCGGCGGCCTCGTGCGGCGCGGCGCCCGCCCCGGTCTGCGCCGTGGCGCCGATCGCAAGCGTGAGGGATGTGGCCGCTCCGAGCAGGACTAAGCGCACCGACGCCCCCATTTTTTGGGAGGACCGACACCGAACGCGGTCGGAGTAGAATGGAAACCTGACGCGCTACCATAAGTTCCCGACAGGGACGACGAGCCGACGCTTGGAGTATCCGCCGCGGTCAAGCGGCCGGTCGGGACCGCCGATTCCAACAGGCCGCGGCCGGATCACGCCGGCGATTGCGAATGAGCCGCGCATGTGGTTCTTCGATCTGGGCTTGCGAATACTGAGGCGAAGGGAACGTCGGATGCCCGAACTCAGGATCGTCCGCGATGCGGAGTTGGACTGGCGCGAGGTGTCCGACGACTGGCCCGGCAAGGCCAAGCCGGGCGAGCCCCAGGTCGCCTATAAGGTCCTGATGGACCGTGAGCCCGGCCAGCCGAACCTGCAACGCGTGCGCTTCGAGCCGAGCCATTTCGAGCCTCCACACAGCCATGACGAGGATGAGATCATCCTCCTGGTGCAGGGCGCCCTGACGCTCGGCGATCAACGGATCCTCCAGGGGGACAGCCTCTTCGTGCCGAAGAACACCCGCTACAGCCTCAGAGCCGGCGGTGACGGCGCCGAGTTCGTGCGGGTCGGCCTGGCGAACGGGGACGCGCCGCGCCAGCCGACGGCCTGACCAAGACATGAACTGGCAGCGCCGCTTCGCGTTGAGATGCTGCGGTGCAGCAGGATGGCCGGACGTGAAGCTTCTGGAGCATTTCCGGGCGCCGTTGATCGCCGCAGCCCTGCTCGGCGCGCCAGGCTGCACTTCGGCCCCGGCGCTTCCGCCGATCGCCTCGCCACCGGTGGCGGACGCCCCGGCCATCCAGCGCGGAGCCCTCCTGGCGATGGTGGGCGACTGCCAGACCTGCCACACCGCAGACCGCGGCGCGCCGTATGCCGGCGGCCGCCCGATCGCCACCCCGTTCGGCGCGGTGTTCGCCACCAACATCACCCCGGACCCGGAGAGCGGCATCGGCCGCTGGTCGTCCGAAGCCTTCGCCCGGGCGATGCGCCAGGGCCTGAGGCGCGATGGCGCGCACCTCTATCCGGCCTTTCCGTACGACCATTTCACCCACACCACCGACGCCGACCTCTCGGACCTCTACGCCTTTCTGATGACCCGCCGCGCGGTCGCCCAGGCGACGCCGCCGCCCCGGCTGGCTCCGCCGCTCGGCTTCCGCCCGCTGATGGGCCTGTGGAAGGCGCTCTTCTTCCGGCCCGGTCCGTTCGTTCCCACGCCGGGCGAGAGCGCCGAGTGGAACCGCGGCGCCTATCTGGTCGACGGCCTGGGGCACTGCGGCGGGTGCCATACGCCGCACAACTGGCTGGGGGCCGAGAACCGCAAGCAGGCGCTCGGCGGCGGCTGGGCCGAGGGCTGGTATGCGCCGCCGCTGAACGCCGCCTCGCCGGCCTCGACCGTGTGGACGCAAGAGCGGCTGTTCGCCTATCTGCGCACGGGCCTTGAGGTGAACCATGCCGCGGCGGCCGGCCCGATGGGTTCGGTCACGCATGAACTGGCGCGGGCGTCGGACTCCGACCTTCACGCCATGGCCATCTACCTGGCGTCCCAGATGCGGGCCGCGCCTAGCGCCAAGGCCACGCCACCGGATCGGATCGCGCAGGCTGCGCAAGCTCATCCGGCCGGGGCGACGCTGTACGCCGGCGCCTGCGCAAGCTGTCACGATCCAGGCGGCGGCATGATGCTGCAGGGCCGCCCGCCGCTCGAGCTTGGGACGCCCTTGCACGAGGACGACCCCCGCGACACGATCCAGATCGTGCTGCAGGGGCTGAACCCGCCGGTCGGGGCGGCAGGGCCGTACATGCCGGCCTTCGGCGACAGCCTCACAGACGCCCAGGTGGCCGAGCTCACGGCCTATCTGCGCAGCCGCTTCAGCGACCGCCCGGCCTGGCGCGACCTGCCGCGCGCGGTCGCCAAGGCCCGCAAGGAGGCGGCCGGTTGACCAGCGTCCTCAACGTCAACGGCCAGGCGCGCCGGGTGGAGGCGGACCCCTCGACGCCGCTGCTCTATGTCCTGCGCGACGAGCTGGGGCTGAACGGCGCCAAGTACGGCTGCGGCCTGGGCCAGTGCGGGGCCTGCACGGTGCTGGTGGACGGCAAGGCGGTGTTCTCCTGCGTGCTGCCGATCGCGGCGCTGGGCGGCCGCGCGGTGCGGACCGTCGAAGGGCTCGGAACCGTGGACGCGCCGGGACCCGTGCAGCGCGCCTTCCTGGAGGAACAGGCGGCCCAGTGCGGCTACTGCATCGCCGGCATGATCGCGCGCGCCCAGGCGCTGCTGGAAGCCAATCCCGCCCCGACCGAGGCGCAGATCCGGGCGCACATGCAACCGAACCTCTGCCGCTGCGGGACCCACATGCGCATCCTGCGCGCGGTGAGGCGCGCGGCAGGCCTGATGAGAGGCGGCGCATGAGCGATCTGCGCGACGCTGGCCTGTCGCGGCGCGGCCTGCTGGCGGCGAGCGGCCTGACCGTGGCCTTCGCCCTGGGCGCTCGGGCCTTCGCCCAGGAGGGTGGGGCGGGGCCGAAGCCGGTCGCCCCGGGGCTGCCCGGCAGCCTGAAGACCACGCCGCTGCTGGATGCCTGGATCCGCATCGATCCGGCGGGCCGGATCACGGTCTTCACCGGAAAGGCGGAGCTTGGTCAGGGCATCAAGACGGCGTTGATCCAGGTGGCCGCCGAGGAGCTGGACGTCCCGCCGGCCGCCATCCAGCTGATCACCGCGGACACCGGCCGTACGCCCAACGAGGGCCTCACCGCCGGCAGCCATTCCATGCAGGACAGCGGGACCGCCATCCTCAACGC
>JAQGIJ010000640.1 GCA_028291285.1 Phenylobacterium sp.
GGGCGGCCAGCGACGGCGTCGCAGGCGCCATGCACGATCAGGACGTAGCCATTCGACGAGCATTGGAAGTGATCTTGGCACGGCGCCGATCACGCGGCGACGGTCTTTAGACACTCTCTCCCTGTCACGGACGGCGCCGGGACTTGCCGGGCGGCCAACCCACGACCAAGCTCGTCTTGTTCCCGCGGGGACGGCCCTTATGGAAGCTCTCTATTTCAGCCTGCCGCCGTGGCTGAGCACGTTGATCGTAGCCGCCGCCTGCGTGCTGGTGTGCGTGGGCGCCCACCTGGCGGTGCGGGCGATGATCCCGAAGACCATCCCGCGCCAGGACACCGAGCTCGCGGTGGCGCTGATGGGGGTGATCGCGGTGTTCATCGGCATCATGCTGGCCTTCTCGGCCGTGCAGGTGTGGCAGGACTACTCCGACGCCGAGAAGGCGGTGGCCGACGAGGCGGCTGCGACGTCGCAGCTCTATCGGGACATGGTGGTCTATGGCGCGCAGGGCCTGCCGGCTCGCATGGCCGTCACCGCCTATGTCCACTCGGTGGTCGAGGACGAGTGGCCGGCCATGGCCAAGGGCGAGGCGAGCCCGAAGACGGCCGAGGACCTGATCAGGGTGTTCAACGCCGTTGCGTCGATAGATCCCCAGGGCGCGCGCCAGGCGGTGATCTACGGCGAGGCCTTCAAGAAGCTGAACGAGGTGGTGGAGCACCGGCGCGCGCGCCTGTCGGCGGCGCAGGACTCGCTGCCAGCGCTCTTCTGGACGGTGGTGCTGTTCGGCTCGGCGGTGATCGTGGGCTACACCTTTGTCTATCCGGCGACGCCCATGAACCTGCTGCTGATCTCGGGCCTGGCCGTGTCGCTCGGCCTGCTGTTCGCCTTCATTCTGGACGCCGACCGGCCTTTCGCAGGCTCCGTCAGTGTCGGTCCGGACGAGATGAAGGGGCTGCTGCCGATATTCGAGATGCTGGCGCGCCCGGGAACCTGAGCCGGAATCCTCATGCAAATAGACGGGACGCGTGGTAGCCGCCCCCGAATGTCCGCTCCGGTCCGCATCTGGCTCGAGGTTTCCCACCACGCCGCCTTCAGGATCGGCGGCTGGGCCTGGGTGCGCCAGGATGCCGGCGGCGTGAGCGGGAGCGCCGGGGGCGAGCGCCGGATCGATCCGGAGCGGGCGGGCCTGGCGGCGCTGGCCGCGGCCCTGGCCGGCCTGCCGCACGGCGTCGCCGTCGAGCTCCACACCGCCTCGCCCCTGGTTCTCGCCATCCCGCGCCGCATCGCCGCCGCGCAGGCGGGAGACGACCCGCCGGCGGAGAACCTCGACCTCTGGGCGCAGGCGACCACGGCGCTGCAGCGCCCCGGCCGCACCGTCCGCCCCGCAGAACCTGCCCCGCGCACCCCCTCGGCCTTCGCGGCCGCCTGGGCCGACCTCGCCCGCGATCGCGCCAAGGACAAGGGGCCGTTCACCGCGGCGATCCCGAAGCCGAACCTGGCGAAGGCGGGAATCTAGGGCGCCATGTTTGACGCGGCCACGCCATGATCCGCTGGGAACACCTCGACACGGCGCAGATCCCCGGCGGCGGCGAGCTTCGGCTGATGCGTCGCGGGGCCGAGCTTTCGATCATGTCGGGGTCGATCGAGCTCATGAACAGCCGCCTCAGCGGTTCGGAAGAAGCGTTGGCGACGCTGGCGTGCGCGGCGATCGAGGCGCGGCCGAAGCCGAAGATCCTGATCGGCGGGCTGGGGATGGGGTTCACCTTGCGCGCGGCGCTGGCCGCCCTGCCGCCTGACGCAGAGCTCGTGGTGGCCGAGCTCGTCCCCGCGGTTATCGCCTGGGCCGGCGGTCCGCTGGCCGAGCTGTTCGCCGGCAGCCTGGAGGATCCCCGCGTCCGCGTGCGCGAGGGTGACGTGGCCGAGGTGATCGCCGAATCGCGGGCGGCCTGGGACGCCATTCTGCTCGACGTGGACAACGGGCCGGGCGGCCTCAACCGCGCGGCCAACGACCTGCTCTATGGGGCGCCCGCGTTGGCGGCGACGCGCCGGGCGCTGCGTCCGGGCGGGATCCTGGCGGTCTGGTCGGCGGCGCCGGACGCGCCCTTCGTCGCCCGGTTGCGCAGAAGCGGCTTTGCGGTGGAGGAGAAGCGCGTGCGGGCGACGCGCAGCGGTCGAGGCGCACGCCACCTCATCTGGCTGGCGACTTAGCCTCGAGGCCCTTGGTCGCGCCCGATGAGAACCGGGCCGGCGTGTCGGCGAGGTGATCTTTGCTTGCTTGCAAGGTGCGGCCTTTGCACCGAGCATGCGCGTCCCGGCCGCTCGGCGGACTCCAGGAATCGTCCGGCCCGTCCAAGTCGGGAAAGCGCTCGCCGCCCAATCCCGGCGCGCCCGCGACATGAGGCGAAGGAGATTTCGCCATGGCCTGGTCCTTGACCACACCTGCCGTGCCGGCGTCGTTCTTCGGCATGGTCCTTGGCCTTGCGGGCCTCTCGACGGCCTGGCGCGCGGCCCATGAGGCCTGGAAGCTCCCGGCGGTGATCGGGGAGGCTCTCGCGGTCGCGGCGGTCGTGGTCTGGGTCATCGTCCTGGCGCTCTATGCCTTGAAATGGCTCGTCGTCCGGGACGCGGCGGTGCGCGAAGCCGCCGATCCGGTGCAATGCTGCTTCATCGGTCTC
>JAQGIJ010000653.1 GCA_028291285.1 Phenylobacterium sp.
CCAGCAAGGGCAGGATCATGCGGTCCATTCGGGAACTCCATCAGGAGGGCGCGCAGGGGAAAGGTGGCCATCTGCCACCAGACCCCCGCGGCGAAGCCGTCCGGCAGCGGCATCAGTGCGCGGGCGCGGGCGCCGGCGTCGGCACGACGGTGACGCCCGCGGCGGTGATCTTCAGGCCGACGTGATCGAGCCCGGCCTTCAGACCGTTGATCAGCTGGATCAGGATGGCTTGCTCGGCGAGGCTCAGCGGGCCGGCCGTTGGCACGCCTGCCAGCTGCAGAAGGTTCAGCACCATGGTCGCCTGATGCTCAGTCGTGTCGCTGAGGATCGGGCCCACCGCGGTCATGCCGATGCCGACAACGGCCGATGCGCCAGCTGCGAGGCTGTCCGCGATCAAGGTCACCGCCGGTTGGGCGGCGGCCGGGAGCGAGGCGATGTTCTGCTTGATCAGCGCGAACTCGCCGTCGCGGAACTGCGAGAACGTGATCTTGCCAGCGAACAGAGCGGCGAGGTTGTGGCCGGTGACGGAGACGTCGGACATAGGGCTTCTTTCAGACGGGCGGCTTGGCCGCGGGGAGGATGAAGGTTTGTTCGGCGGCTCGGCGCGCGGCTTCGAGCGCGGCGGTCGTCTGGCAATGGTCCGCCTGGCGCGCGATGACCCAGGCGCCGGCGTTCACGACAGCGACGGCCGGCGGGCCCCACCACTGGCGCTTGCCGCCGTAGAGCCCCAAGGCGCGCCCGAATGTGCCGGAAAGACTTTCCCGCGCAGACCCGCCGCCCAAGGCGTTGATGGCTTCGTCTCCGCCCAGAAAAAGGCCGACGATGCGCTCGCCGAGGCCGCTCACGGGTGCGGAGCCCCGACGCCGGGAAGCTGCTCCGGGTGGTGCAGGTAGCCGGCGATCCAGTCGGTGCGGATTTCGCTCTGGGCGCGCTCGAGCGTGATCTCGCCACGGCAGACTGCGCGCTTCAGGAAGGTCTCGTAGGCGTCCTTGCGATGTGCGCCCCATGGCCCGGCCCAGGGCTCCGGCCACAGGTTGAGCGGGTCGGTCGGGTTGCCTCCAATTTCGAGGCTGATGAGGTGGTCTTCCTCCGCAGTGCGTGGGTCGATCTGCAGTCCGAGCGCGGCGAGTTGCTGGCGCTTGAGCTTGTTGGTGTAGGCGGCCTTTGGGCGGATGGTCTTCGTCCAGCCAGAGACGCAGATCGTCTGCTGGATCGTGGCCTGGGTGACGGCGGGGTTTGTCGCCCCGGGCGTGCGCGCAGGATCAGGCAGCACGGCGAGCGCCGCCACGGCAGCGAGAATGACGAGCATCGAGCCTCCGAAGGTCAGCGCCGGCGGGTCAACCGGGCGTAGAGCACCATCGCCAGCACCATGGCCGCGAGCGTGAGGGCGAGCCAGAACAGGCTTGGCCGTGAGGGTGTCAGGACAGGGTCACGTGCAGCCGCCCGCCATGAGCGCGTCCTGAAAGCGCATGGCGTAGTCTGCGATCAGGTCGGCCTTGTCCTGGCGATTGATCACCCACCGCGCGGCCATGAACTGCGCCCGCGTGGCCGGGCCGTGCATCAGCAGGAAGTCCATCAGCTTGCGGCCGGTGAACGAGCCCTCGCGCATGCCTTGTTCGAGGATCTGGGCGGCGACCTTCGGCTCGAGCGCCTTGTCGGGATCGTCCGCGATACCGCAGCGGGCGTAGTTGGTCCGGCCGGTGAGCTGCACGTAGCCGCGCCCGCAGAACTGGATGCCGTCGCCCGGCTCGATGTTGCCGAGCTCGCGGGCGACCTCAGGCCTCAGGCCCGTCGGGTCGTACATCCGGGTGAAGTAGGCCTCGCCGCCGTACTCCTTCACCGGCTGCATGGTGTGCGCGGTCTCGTGGTAGGCGGTGGCCAGCGCATAGGCCGTCCAGCACGTCGGCCAGCCCGTGCAGGCCTCCAGGATCGCCGTGCAGCCGGAGACCTCATCAGGGCTCAGCCTGGGGCCCAGGAGACCGGAGCGGAGCGCGGCGAAGAAGCGGGCGGCGTGCGGGGGGATCATGGCTCGCCCCGCGTCATCGGGCGGCTGGCTGGGGCATGGCGACCAGCCTGAGGTTGCCGAGCGCCCTCATGGCAGCTTGTCCTTCAGGCCCATAGCCGCCGCGGCGGTCATGAGCATGGCGAGCAGCCAGGGCGCGTTCTTGGAGAGCCACCCGAATACTCCGCCGGCGCCCTCGATCCGGTTCTTGAAGCCCTCCAGGGTCGCAACCCGGGTCTCCAGGGCGTCGAGGCCGGAGCGGGTCTCACGGGTGATCTTGTCCATGGAGTTGACCAGATCCGCGCGGGCGCCGGCGAATCCCTTCTCGACGTCGCCGCGCAGCTCGGCGAGCTTTGTCGGGATGTCCTGGGCGCCGAACCGCTCGGTGAGGCGGGTCGCGGCGTCCCTCGCCTCCCGCGCGTCCTCGCGGATTTCGGTGACCCGGCCGTCGAGCCCCCGGATCAAGGCGAGGATCTCCCGGTAGTGGCCCTCGTGAAGGCCTTCCTCTGGGATCACAGGCAAGCGCGGACGCCTTGCGGCGCGGTCGATGTCTTCGGCCACGTCGTTATCCTTCGGTGATGCGATGGGTGTGCTGTGACAGGCGCTGTGGGTCAGGACGCGGCGATCTGCGCCAGGGCCGCGGCGCTGGCCTTGCTGCCGGCCGAGGACCCCAGCCAGTAGCCGGTGGCGCCTGACACCGAAGCCGTTACGGCCGTGATCAGACCGCCCAGCACGCCCAGCATGACCGGGGACACGTCAACCTTGGCCAGGATCAGCGCGAAGATACCGGCGCCCACCAGGTTGAACTGCAGGAGCAGCACGTAGGTGACGATCGCCTGGGTGGAGAGGCGGTCGTTTGACGGCGGCGCAGGCGCAGCAGCCGGCGCGCCCTGGTCAGGGGTTTCGCTCATCTCGGGATCTCCAGTGGGGATGCGAACGGCGTTCGTGCTTGCGCGGTGGGCAGCTCGGGCCCTCACCGAGGCGAGTTGGGCAGAGCGGTTAGGACTCGAGGGCTCAGGGCGCGGTCGTCTGCGCCTGCAACAGGTTCGCTAGCGCCGTACCGATGGCCTGCGGGCCGTACGGATAGGCCGGGTGGATCGTGTCGCCGCCACCGGACCCCACGTAGAGATCGCTGTTGCCGTAGCCGGTCGGGCTCACGTTGTTGCCGCCCCCGGTCCAAAGGTCGTGCCCAACCTGGGTGTAGGGCGCATTGATCGCGTGGGCGTGTTGCAGCGTGCCGGGGAAGTGGACGGTGTACTTGCCCGCCCCGCCCACGAGCCAGTCGTGGATCTCGATCTGCTCCTCATTGGCCGTGCCCGGTTCGATGTCGAGGATCGCGCCGCTCTGCAAGCCACAGTTGGTGCTGCAGTTGGTGGCGATCACCACGCCAATGCCGGTCGTCATGCCGTCCGCGCTGGCACTGGCGGCGGCCTGAAGCGTCCCGGTCAGCGGTGTGCCTTGAAGCGGCATATGCACCGGATCGACCCACACCACGCCATCGGCGGCGGCCTGGGTCTGCATAGCGGAATAGACCTGAATGGCCCCCGTGGTGAGCGTGTTAACCCCGCCCGAGGCCATCGGCGAGGCAATCTGCAACACGTTCGGCAGCGCGGCCTTCACGCTCGCCCAACAGGTGTGCGCCGCCGCGGCGACGGAAGACGCCGCCGAACCCCAATCGTTGCGGGACCCCTCCCACCAGACGATATCCGGGTTTTCCGCGATGATGTCGTGCTGGACGCGCTGGCAATAGGTCGGGCCGAGCCCGACGTTGGTGGCGAGATAACCGGTCCCGCCCACGCCGGTGTTGATGATGTCGTCCCAGCCCAGCGCGTCGCCGAGAAAGGTGGTGAAGCTCTTGATGCCCTGGCCGGCGAAACTGTCGCCCACCATCAGCACCCGCGGCCCCCGCACCGGAGCCGGGTCGATGCTGTCGTTGGCCCCGACATAGACGGCCTGGAATGAGGGGTTGTTGGCGATCACGTCGATGCGGCGGCGCGCCACCGAACCGAAGTCGATCAGAACGTACTTCGACGTGTAGGGCGTGAGCGTGATGTACTGGTCGTTGACCTTGATGAACTCGCCCGTGGTGTTGTTGTTGAAGACCTCCAGATACCGCCCGTCGTGGTAGAAGCTCTCGCCCAGGGTCAGGCAGGTGTAGGTGACGGACGGATAGGTCACCGTCGTGCTCTGGCAGCCCACCGCCGTTGCGTTCACGCCGGCCGGCGAAATGGACGCAGAGACGCTGCCGCCGCGGGTATAGGTGAAGCGGTCGTTGACGAACGCCGGCAGGTTCCGGCCACCGCTGTTGCTGGAGTTGGAGACCTGCACCGAACTTGCGGTGATCGTCTCCGAGCTGACGGTGTTGGAGACGCTGAGATTGTAGGTCCCGGTCCCGCCGGTCGTGCCCGACGCCTGCGAGGTGATGACGGTGCCCGTGGCGATGCCGGTCCCGGTGAGGGTTTCGCTCGGCTGAAGCACGCCCGAGGCCACAGCGCTCACCGTCAGCACCGTCCCGGCAATTGAGCCGGTGACGCTGGCGTTGAACTGGTCGGTGCTGGCCGCGGTGACTGTTGGCGGCACAGCCATGACCTGGCCCACCAGCATCTGCGAGGGGATGTGGATGGCCGAATTGCGCGGAAGGAAATAGGCGCCGCTGGGCTGCCGCGTCGGTACGGCCATCATGGCCGACGAGATGGGCGTGGGCGCCGGGATCCCCGGCGGTGCGATCACGCCGGCCTGGGCCGACCCGAACGTCAGGGCGATGCAAGGCGCTGCAAACCAGCGCGCGAGGAACTTGGGCATGGTCTACGCCCTCCCGAAAGGTTGTCGCTGAGTGGGTGGCAGCGCCTCTATCGGCGCCGCCGCTGTGATCGGAGGGGAGCGCATTACTGGCTTTCCCAGGCGGTTACCTTGTCGCTCGTGGTCGGGCAGTTGACCCAGAAGGCGTTCGTGGTCGGGCTGGTCTCCATGCCGAAGCCGCCTTGGGCTGGCAGCGGGAAAGATCCCGCGGCGTTCGCGGCGGGCGACGTGCTGGTGACGCTCCCCCAGCAGTTGTCGGCGGCGTTCGGGTTGAAGACGTAGAAGCTGCGGCGGCTGGTGTTCGCCGCCATGACCTGCTGGGCCGTACCGCCCGCGGTGATCGTGATGGAGCGGTCTGTCGTGGTCTGCGCACCGGTCGGCGCGAGCGGCGCGCCGTTGGTCGGACCCGCGACATTCAGGCCGTCCACGCCGAGCAGGCGGAGCGGATTGACGATCTGCCCCAGGCCCGGTGAGTTCGAGCTCGTCAGCTGCGCCGTCAGCGTCCCCGACGTGAAGGCGCTCGCCCTCAGCCGGATGTTGGTCATGCCGGTGACGTCGACCCGGAACACGCCCTTGCCGGTGACGGAGCCCGTCACGGCGCCGGTCCCCAGGATCTTGGCGGTGGCCGGGGCGTAAGTGGTCCCGCCGTCCGCCGACGTCTCGATTTGGGCGGTCAGCACGAACGTGTTGCTCGTGGTGATCGTGGCCGAGGACTGGCCGTTCAGGGCCCAGGTGATCGCCGAGCCCGCCGTCGGCGTGCCGGTGACCAGGTTGACGCCGCTCTGCCCGGCCGAGCTGGTGGTGGCGACGTCCGCCGCGGTGATGGTCGAAGTCGTCGTCCGCGCGTCGGTCGACGTGACGTTGACGGTGCTCTGGACGTTGACGCCGAGGTTGCCCGAGCCGTCCACCGCCACGCCCGTCGGGACGCCGCCGAAGAAGCCGTAGAGGATGTGGCAGGGGATCTGGACCGGGGCGCTCTGGGACTTGGCGCAGACGGTCTGCACGGTGCCGTCGCCCGCTCGGACGACCATATCGGCGTGCGCGGGCGGACCGCACAGCAGTAGGGCGGCGACCGCCAGGAAGGCGGCGCCGTGATGGCGGAAGCGCATCGGCGGAGGTCTCCGGTGTGAAGGTGAGGTCGGGCCGGTCAGCGGCCCGAGGTGGCGCTCAGGCCGGCCAGTCGGCCGCGGTGTCGATGGCGAGCGCCTCGGCCGCGGTGGCGGCCACTGCGATCCGGTGCTTCAGCGCGCCATAGGCGGCGAGCATGGCCTGGCCGCGGGCCAGCGCGGGCGTCTGGGCGCCGTCGCCGGTGACGAGGACCTGGAGCACCTGCGCGGC
>JAQGIJ010000014.1 GCA_028291285.1 Phenylobacterium sp.
TGCGCGGGCCGCAGGGCACCCTCTACGGCCGCAACACGACCGGCGGCGCGGTGTCGATCTACACCAACGATCCCACCGACACCCTGGGCGGTTCGGTCGACGTCAGCGCCGGCAACTACAGCGCCTACAACGCCGTGGGCGTGGTCAACGTGCCGCTGGCGCCGGGCCTCGCCGCGCGCCTGGTCGTGCAGCGCGGCGAGCACGGCGGCTACGTCAAGGACCTGGCGGGCCACGACCTGGCCGACCAGAACGCCGAATACTATCGCCTGAAGGTCCGCGCCGACCTGGGTGAGAATGTCCGGGCGGTCCTCTCGGCGAGCTACCAGCACAACCGCACCGGCGGCACGCCGTTCAAGCTGGCCGGCATCGCCCCCAACAACGGCGCGATCGTCTCCGAAGTGGTCGCCGAGCAGTACCTCGCCGGCGGCGGCGCGTCGTCCGGCCTGGGCGCGGCGCTAGGCGATCCGGCCCGCATCGCCCAGGCGCGGGCAACGCTGAATTCCTACGCCAACCTGCCGGATTTCTACACCACCGGCGGCACGGCCCAGAACTACTCCATCTTCACCGGCCACAACCTCGGCCTGAACGTCGAGGCCAAGCTTCCGCACCAGCTGACGCTGCGCTCGATCTCCGGCTACAGCGACATCGACCGCAACAATCAGAACGAGCAGGACGGCACGCCCTTCTCGGTCCTGACGCCGCACCTGCGGACCCAGGCCAAGTTCGTCAGCGAGGAGCTGCAGCTGCTCGGCGGCGATCCGAACTTCAACTGGGTCGCCGGCGTCTTCGCCAGCGACGAAAAGGGCACGGACGGATCCGTCACCGTCACGATCCCGGCGATCAGCGCCGCCAATCCGAACATCCAGGACGCCTCGATCGAGAACAAGAGCACGGCCGTTTTCGGCCAGGCCAACTGGCGGTTCCTGCCGCAGTGGGGGCTGACCGCCGGCTACCGCTACTCGAACGACGACCGCACGCTGATCTCGCGCAACCGCAACCCGGTCTCCGGCTGCCTGGTCCCGGCGCCCGGCGTCGTGGTGGTCGTGCCCAGCAATCCCTCCACCAGCCAGTGCCCGCGCACCTTCAGCAACAGCTTCACCGGCTCCTCCTGGCTGGCGTCGGTCAACTACCGCCCGAGCGAGGCGGTGATGATCTACGTCAAGGCGGCGCGCGGCTACCGCACCGGCGGCGAGAACCTGCGCGGCAGCTCCACCGCCACCTCCTTCGCCTCCTTCGCGCCGGAGACCACCACCGAGTACGAGGTCGGCGCCAAGACGGACTTGCTGGACCGCCGCCTGCGCCTGAACGTCGCCGCCTACTACGACGACTACAAGAACATCCAGCGCTCGGTGATCGTCCCCACGCCGACCGGGGCGAGCGCCACCATCGTGACCAACGCCGCGGCGGGCAAGATCAAGGGCGTCGAGGCCGAAGCCGAGTTCCACCCGATCCGGCAGCTCACGCTCACCGCCTCCTACGGGCTGGTGGACGCCAAGTACGACAGCTTCCGCGATCTCACCGGCGACCGCTCGCAGGAAGGCTTCGGCGTGCCCAAGACCACCTGGGGCGTCGGCGGCCGCTACGTCGCGCCGACGGCGGCGGGCGATCTGAGCCTCGACATGGACTACCGCTGGCAGAGCAAGGTCGCGCTTGCGCCCGAGACCGCCTCGCTCTCCCAGGTCACCCAGAAGGCCTTCGGCCTGCTGAACGGCCGCATCGCCCTGCAGATCGAGGCCTGGGACGCCGAGGTCTCGATCTTCGGCAAGAACATCACGGCCGAGGAATACTACGTCAGCGCGACCTCGCTCGAACGCGCCCTCGGCTACAACGTGGTCCAGATCGGCGACCCCCGCACCTACGGGGTCGAGTTCAAGAAGCGCTTCGGCGGCATCTGACGCCGGCGAGCCGCTCGGGGCGTCCCGGGCGGCTCTTGCCGCGCCGCAGAGGTTAGGCTGGCGCGACCACCCGAACGGGATGCTAAGCTCCGTCGGGTCAAGCCGACGGCAAGTGTTCGAAGGGGCCTCCCAGCAACCTGATGCGCACGACCAGAGGCAGGAATTCGCTCTCCAGCTCGGTTGCGCCCGGCGCGCCGGGCCTCGCGGGCCAGGATCCGACGGCGGCTCCGCGGCAGGGCCGTCCGGTGGGGATCTCGCCGATCGCGCGCGTGCCCAAGGTCTCGCAGCAGGTGGCCGGCCAGATCCGGCGGCTGATCCTGGACGGCGAGCTCGCCGACGGCGACCAGCTTCCCCCCGAGACCCAGCTGGCCGTGGATTTCCGCGTCTCCCGCCCGACGGTGCGCGAGGCCTACCGCATCCTGGAGACGGAGGGCCTGATCGAGGTGGCGCGCGGGTCGCGCACCGGCGCCCGCGTCAATACGCCCAGCATCGAGACCTCCGCGCGCTACGCCGCCTTTGCGCTGCGGGGCGTGGGCGCGACGCTGGCCGAGACCTATGACGCCCAGCTGGCGATCGAGCCCTACGCCGTGCGGCTGCTGGCCGAGCGCCGCCCGGCGGCCGCCATCGCGGAGCTGGAGCAGGGCCTGCTGGAGCTGGAGGCCCTGACCCGGGAGGGAAGGATACCCGAGCGTAGCGTGGCGCTGGCGCGCTACCACCTGCTGATCGTCAGGCTGACGGGAAACCGCACCCTGAGCGTCATGGCCGAGATGCTGGCGAAGATCCTGGAAGTCCACCAGGGCCGTTATCAGGCGCCGCCCGAGGTGTGGGCGAACGCCAGGTCCGAGCGCGAGTTCCGCAATCTGGGGCCGCGCTCCATCCGCAAGCTCCTCGAGCTGATCGAGGCCGGGGATGCCGACGGCGCCGAGGCGCACTGGCGGCTGCACGTCAAGAACTCGGCCGCCTACTGGCTGGTCGGCGCCGACCCCGCCACGGTGATCGACGTCGAGGACTGACGCCTAGGTGTGGAGCAGCGCCCAGTCGCCGGTCTCTGCCGAGCGCTGGAATCCCGACGCCGCCAGCGATCCGCCGTCGACGCGCAGGCAGATGCCGGTGAGATAGGAGGCCATGTCGGAGCAGAGGAAGGCGACGAGCCCGCCATACTCCTCCGGCTCGCCCATCCGGCGAAGCGGGATGTAGCGCTCGCGCGCGGCGCGGACCTCCGGGGTGTCGGCGCCGAACTTGGCGATGCCGGGCGTGCGCACCATGTCGGGCGCCAGCG
>JAQGIJ010000019.1 GCA_028291285.1 Phenylobacterium sp.
GCCCCGGCTCGGCCCGGCCGCCCCGCCTGCGACGCCGGAGGTCCAGCGCGCCGCCCGCCAGGCGCCGCGCCCGGGCTCGGCCAACCTCGACCGGCGTCCGGACGAGGACGACGACGCGCGTCGCCGCGCCGCCACGCCAACCAAGGCCATCTCCCGCGCCAAGGGCGCTCCGCAGCGCCGCGAAGGCCGCCTGACCATCCAGACGGTGGCCGGCGACGCCGACGGCGCCGAACGGATGCGCAGCCTGGCGTCGGTCCGCCGCGCCCGCGAACGTGAGCGTGAAAAGCGCAAGGGCGGCGGCCAGGAGCAGGCTCGCGTCGCCCGCGAGGTCGTCATCCCCGACGTGATCACCGTGGGCGAGCTCGCCAACCGGATGGCCACCCGCGGCGTGGAAGTCATCAAGTTCCTGATGCGTCAGGGCGTGATGCTGAAGATCAACGACGTCATCGACAACGACACCGCCGAGCTGGTGGCCACCGAATTCGGCCACACCGTCCGCCGCGTCTCGGAAGCCGACGTCGAAGAGGGCTTCATCAAGGCGGAGGACGTCGACGATCACCTGCTGCCCCGGCCGCCGGTGGTCACCGTCATGGGCCACGTCGACCACGGCAAGACCTCGCTGCTCGACGCCCTCCGCGCGACCGACGTGGTCGCCGGCGAGCACGGCGGGATCACCCAACACATCGGCGCCTACCAGGTGCGGCTGGAGAACGGCCAGGCGGTGACCTTCCTGGACACCCCCGGCCACGCCGCCTTCTCCGCCATGCGGATGCGCGGCGCGAACGTCACCGACATCGTGGTGCTGGTGGTGGCGGCCGACGACGGCGTCATGCCGCAGACGATCGAGGCCATCAACCACGCCAAGGCCGCCGGCGCGCCGATCATCGTGGCCATCAACAAGATCGACAAGCCGGGCGCCGACCCCACCCGGGTGATCAACGAGCTTCTGCAGCACGAGATCGTCGTCGAGAGCCTCGGCGGCGAGACCCAGGCCATCCAGGTCTCCGCCAAGGAGAAGATGGGCCTGGACGACTTGATCGAGGGGATCCTCCTTCAGGCCGAGGTCCTCGACCTGAGGGCCAATCCAGACCGCACCGCCGACGGCGTGGTGATCGAAGCCAAGCTGGATCGTGGGCGGGGCGCCGTCTCCACCGTGCTGGTGAAGCGCGGCACCCTGAAGCGCGGCGACATCGTCGTGGCCGGCGACACGTTCGGCCGGGTCCGCGCGCTGCTGAACGAGCGCGGCGAACAGCTGGCGGACGCCGGGCCGTCGATCCCGGTGGAGATCCTCGGCCTGGACGGCACGCCCGCCCCGGGCGAGCCCTTCGCCGTCGTCGAGAACGAGGCCCGCGCCCGCGAACTCACCGAGTACCGCGTGCGGGTGAAGCGCGAGAAGGCCGGCTCCCCCATGCAGGGCGCCAACCTCGCCGACATGATGGCCAAGCTCGCCGACAAGAAGGTCTCCGAGCTTCCGGTCATCATCAAGGCCGACGTGCAGGGTTCGGCGGAAGCCATCGTCAGCTCGCTCAACGATCTGGGCACCGACGAGGTCCGGGCGCGGATCATCCTCTCCGGCGCCGGCGCGATCAGCGAAAGCGACGTCATGCTGGCCAAGGGCGCCGGCTCGCCGGTCCTCGGCTTCAACGTTCGCGCCTCGAAACAGGCACGCGAGCTGGCCGAGCGCGAGGGCGTGGAGATTCGCTACTACGCGATCATCTACGACCTGATCGACGACATCAAAGGCGTGCTCTCGGGCATGCTGGCGCCGATCCAGCGCGAGACCTTCCTCGGCAACGCCGAGGTCCTGCAGGTCTTCGACATCACCAAGATCGGCAAGGTCGCGGGCTGCCGCGTCACCGACGGGGTGGTGCGCAAGGGCGCGCGGGTGCGGATCGTCCGCGAGGACGTCGTGGTCCTCGAGCTCGGCGTGCTGCAGACGCTCAAGCGCTTCAAGGACGAGGTCAACGAGGTCCAGTCCGGCCAGGAATGCGGCATGGCCTTCCAGGGCTTCCAGGACATCAAGGCCGGCGACGTGATCGAGTGCTTCACCCTCGAAGAAGTGAAGCGGTCGCTCTGACCTCTGCTCCTCTCCCCGCCGGGGAGAGGGTTGGGGTGAGGGATGGCGCAAGCCTCTCGACCACCTGAGCGGTCGCCGACTGCGCGACCTTGATCCTCATCCCGCCTCGGCGGCGGTTGATGGCGACCGGCAGCCGGTCGATGATCCTGCGCAGCCGCGCGCGGGAGGCCTGACTGGCATTGCAGCGTTATCGGACCCTTGCCCCCCGACGCCCGCGTTTTCGACGCCGGCGCCCAAGCCTGCGGCAGCGCCAGTCAACCACTGCCTTTGGGACAACCCGGTGTTGCGCCGCCGCCGCCGAGCCGCGCCACTGCGCTCCGACAGTCGTGGGAGCATGTAATGGATAGTGTGGGCGAGCCGAAGCCGGGCGGAGTCCTGACGCGGCGGCGTTTCTTCGAACAGCTGGTGGCGGTGGGGGGCATGTCGCTGGCCCTGGCCGGCATGGATGCGTTGGGCTTCGGCTTCTCCTCGGCCATGGCCGCCCCGCCGGGCCTCTCCGGCGGCGGCAAGGGGACCAAGGTCATCATCCTCGGCGCCGGAGTGGCCGGGCTGACCGCCGCCTATGAGCTGGGCAAGGCCGGCTACGACGTGAAGCTGCTCGAGGCGCGCAGCTTCGCCGGCGGACGCGCCCAGACCGCCAAGCGCGGCTTCGAGGACACCGACCTCAACGGCAACCACCAGGTCTGTGACTTCGACGAGGGGCAGTACATCAACATCGGCCCCTGGCGGATCCCCTACTGGCACCAGTCGACGCTGCACTACGTCAAGCAGTTCAAGGTGCCTGTGGAGCTGTTCAACAACGACAACGACGCCTCCTACGTCTACTTCGAGAAGGGCCAGGGCCCGCTCGCCGGCAAGCCGGTCCGCAAGGGCATGATCGCGGCGGACGCGCGCGGCTATACGGCCGAACTGATGGCCAAGCTGGCCTCCAAGGGCGACCTCGACGGGGCGGTCTCGCCGGTCGATCGGCAGCTCTTCCTCGATTACCTGGTGAACGAAGGCCGGCTCTCGAAAGCCGACCTGAAGTACGCCGGCACCGACGGCCGCGGCTTCGAGGTCTGGCCGGGCGCCGGCGTCAGCCCGGGCCCGGGCAAGGAGGCGGCGCCCTTCGCCTACGCCGACGTGATGAACTCGCACGCCTGGCGGGTGCTGAGCTCGGTCAGCCCGATCGACCAGCAGCGGACCATGTTCGAGCCGATCGGCGGCATGGCCGAGATCCCCAAGGGCTTCGTGCGCAACATCCCCGACGGCGTGATCCAGTACTCGACCACCATCGAGCGCATCCGCCAGTCGCCCAAGGGAGTGAAGGTCGCCTTCACCGGCCCCGACGGCAAGAAGGGCGAGCTTTCGGCCGACTACCTGATCTGCACCATCCCGCTGTCGGTGCTGAAGAACATCCCGATGGACGCGTCCAAGCCGTTCCTGGCGGCGATGAAGGACGTCTCCTACGCGCCGGTGAACAAGATCGGCCTGCAGATGAAGCGCCGCTTCTGGGAAGAGGACCACTGGATCTACGGCGGCCACGTCTACAACGACATCCCAGGCATCGGCACCATCTCGCTGCCCTCCACCGGCTGGCATAGCCAGAAGGGGGTGCTGCTGGGCTACTACGGCTTCGGCGCCGAGGCGGTGAAGATCAGCATGCTCTCCCCGGCCGACCGGGCGAAATACGCGGTCGACGCGGGCCAGAAGATCTTCCCGCAGTATGCGGAGAGCTATGAGACCAGCTTCTCCAAGTCCTGGCACCTGGATCCGCACAACCTCGGCGGCTGGGCCGAGTGGAGCGACGAGGGGCGCAAGACCGCCTACCCGCTGCTCTGCGAGCCCGACGGCCGCATCTACCTGTCCGGCGAGCACCTGTCCTACCTGGGGGGCTGGCAGGCCGGCGGCATCGAATCGGCATGGCAGCAGATCGGCAAGCTGCACGCCCGCATCCACAAGGCCTGAGAAGAGAGCGTATGCGGATCCGAAAGACCCTTGCGGGGCTGGCGATGGTCGCCGGCCTCGGCCTCGCGACCGCCGCCGCGGCGGCCGCCTCCCCGGGCGAGCAGACCTTCCTCGAGAGCTGCGCGGCCTGCCACCAGGCCACGGGCCTGGGTCGGCCGCCGAGCTTCCCCGCGCTGAAGGGCGACAAGTTCGTCGTCGGCCCGAAAACGCCGGTGGTGGCCACGGTGCTGAATGGCCGCGGCGGCATGCCGGCCTGGAAGAGCGAGCTCAACGACCAGCAGATCGCGGGCGTGGTGACCTACGTCCGCTCGGCCTGGGGCAACAAGGCCGCGCCGGTCACTCCGGCCGAGGTGGCGGCGGTGCGGACCAACACGAATGCGGTCGCCCAGGCGAAGGGCCTGCAGGCGCACTGAGTCCCGACACTTTCATCTCGCCTTACGCGCCGGCCGTGATGTAGCCACCTTGTCGGACTAGGCGGCGGGGTGGAGTTGAGAATGGCGCGCAGGCTTCTGATCGGTCTCCTGGCGATGGCGCTGGCGGCCTGCGCCTCGGTGCAGCGGCTGGACGCGGCGGGCGACGTGCATGCGCTGCTGATCTCCATCCGCGACGACGATGCGGCGGCGTTCGACGCCCATGTCGACCGCCCCGCCCTGAAGCGTGAGTTCCAGGCCAAGCTCGACAGCCAGATCGGCCGGGACAAGCGGCTGGCCGGCCTCGCCTCCCTGCTCGGCCCCTCGATCGTCGACTTCGCCGGCGACAGCCTGGTGCAGCCCGGCGTCTTCCGGACGGTGGCGCGGCAGTACGGCTACACGCCCGAGACCAAGATCCCCAACGTGATCGAGATCGCCGGCGCGCTGAAGCCGCTGCCCGACGGCCGCGTCTGCGCGGTCGCCAAGAAGAACGGTCCCTGCTTGATGAGCTTCACCAAGGAAGAGGGCGTCTGGAAGCTGACCAGCTTCGACGGCGACTTCTCGATGCTGCGGCTGAAGCTTTAGCGCTGCGAGCACACTCCCCTTCATCGGGAGGGAGGTTCGGGGGGCCACGCGCGACTGGACTCCCGGCGCCTCTGCGCCTAGAAGCGCGCCCTTCGCTGCGCCGGCGCGTCCGACCCGCGCCCCAGCCCGTCAAGGCAGTCTCCCATGAAGCGTCCCACTGACCATGGCCGCGGCCATGCCCCAGGCCCCACCCAGCGCCAGCTGCGCGCGGGCGAGCTGGTCCGCCACGCCTTGGTGGAGATCCTCCGCGAGGAGGAGATCTCCGACACCGCCCTCGAGGGCGTCTCGGTGACCGTGACCGAGGTGCGCATGAGTCCGGACCTGCGCCACGCCATCGTCTTCATCGAGCCGCTCGGCGGCGGCCATGCGGGCGCCGTGGTGGAGGGGCTGAACCGCCACGCCAGGTTCCTGCGCGGCCGGCTGGGCCGCGCGATCGAGCTGAAGTTCACCCCCGCCCTGAAGTTCCTGCACGACGAGAGCTTCGACGAGGCGGCGCGGATGAACCGCCTGTTCGAGGATCCCAAGGTGCAACAGGACCTCTTGCCCGAACCGCCGTCGGATTCGTGGAAGGATCAGGACTGATGGGCCGCCGCAGGAAGGGCGAGGCCGTCAGCGGCTGGATCTGCCTGGACAAGACCTACGACCTGACCTCGACCCATGCGGTGAGCCGGGTCCGGCGCGTCTTCAACGCCCAGAAGGCCGGGCACGCCGGCACGCTCGATCCGCTCGCCACCGGCATCCTGCCGATCGCGCTGGGCGAGGCGACCAAGACGGTCCCCTTCCTGATGGACGCCGACAAGACCTACCGCTTCA
>JAQGIJ010000031.1 GCA_028291285.1 Phenylobacterium sp.
GCCAGGCCTCGCGCCGCTTCTCCGGGTCGGAGACGAAATCCTGGAAATAGATCGGCTTCATCCGGCTCCAGACCCCGCCGGGGCTGCGGAAGTCCGGGATACCGGATTCGGTGGAGATGCCGGCCCCCGTGAACACCACCACGCGCCGGGCCTCATCGATCATCCGGGCGAGATCGGTTCGGGACATGATCCTTTTTCGCGCCGCCGCCAGCCGGGCGCCAGACCCTTTTGCGGCCGCCGCCGCGGGATCAGCGGCCGTCCGGCCCACGCAGCTGGTTGCGCACCTCCGCGCCGGGCGCCGCCTCGCGCGTGAGGATCTCCGCCAGCCGCACATCGGAGGCGTGCCGCACTTCGCCCACGAGGGTGACGACGCCTTCCTCCACGCCGACCTTGATGGCGTGGGCGTCGAGGATGCGGTCCGCCCACAGCTGCTCGCAGATCGTCTCGCGCAGGCGCTCGTCCGTGCGCCGCCAGCCGTCAGGCCCCAGACCCGCGCTCGCCCCGTGCAGGGCGTCGTCGGCATCGGGGCCGGGGTTCCAGCCGTCGTGATCGCTGGCGATGTCGTTCTCGCCTGGCAGCCCGGTCCAGCTGCGGGTCCGTCCGTTCAGGTCGGCGCGGTAGTCGCCTGGCGCGAGGCTCGCGCCGTACCCTTCGCCGGGCGAAGGCGCGCTCTGATCGGCCGGCCCGCGGCGCGGCACATCTTCGGATTTTCGCTCCTGATCGCCCGTGCCGTTGGCCATCTCGCGCCTCCGTTTTTCCGTACGCGTCACAATCAGAACAGGCGGACAGGCTGAGCCGTTCCGCCGTGCTTCGCTGCTCATTTATCTAGGAGGACGCGGAGGTGTTTGGGAGGAGGCGGAGGTATTTAAGGGCGCGGGGAGGACCGGCCCGGCCTTGGGTCGGGGGGATGCCAGGGGTGTGGGCCGGGCCGATCCTGACCGCCTGGCGGGGTAGCTCGCCCTGCGGTCTGCAGGAAGAACACGTTCTCAAAAAGCAAGTTCCGCCAGCGGATAGAAAAATCTCGCGAGCGCCGATGCGGCCGCCGCGTTCGCTCGCGGCCGCCTGTCCCGGCGGCGAGGGCGGTCCTACGGCTCGCCGAGCGCGCAGACCACCGCCGCCTCGTCCAGCCCCTCGATCTCGATCTGCTTCACGCGCGCGGTTTCGCCGCGAAGGATGGCGAGCCGCGACTTCGGCGCGCCCAGGGCCTTGGCCAGGAGCGTCAGCACGGCCGCATTCGCCTGGCCGTCGGCGGCGGCCGCGGCGACCCGCACCTTCAGCACCGGCCGGCCGGCGGCGTCGCGCGTCCAGCCTTCGATCGCGTCGCGGCCGCCGCGCGGCGTGACGCGCACCGCGAGCCGCAAGGCTCAGCCCAGGGCGGCGATCAACGGCCCGAAGATCAGCGGCAGCAGATAAGTAATCGCGCCCTGCAGCAGGAGGATGACGATGATCGGACTGATGTCCACGCCGCCCAGCGGCGGAATGATCCGCTGCACGGGCCGAAGCACCGGCCGGGTCACCGCGTCCAGGAAGCGTGAGACATTGTAGACGAAGCGGTTCCTCAAATTGATCACGTCGAACGCCACCAGCCACGAGATGATCGCGCTGATGATGATCGCCCAGACCAGGAGCTCGAGGAGCGAGCGGACGATGAAATAGAGGAAGCTGCCCATGTGGCGGACTTCTAACGGGCTTTGCCGCCGCCGCAAAGCGCAGCCTCGGGCCGCGTCGAACCCACGCAAGGCCTCAGACCCCGCTTGACAGAGCCGGCCGCAAAAGGGTTATTCCGCGCCTTCCTGGGGCCGTAGCTCAGTTGGTAGAGCGCCTCGTTCGCAATGAGGAGGTCAGCGGTTCGATTCCGCTCGGCTCCACCAGGACCTCTCTTTCAAGCACTTCGCGCACGCGTCGGCGCCCGGCCGGAATGCCGGTGCAGGCAGATCAACCGAGCCGCACCCTGCCGCCGGGAAGGAAGGCGTAGTCAGGCAGATAAAGGTTCTTCGGGGCCGGCCCTTTCCGGATCCGGCCGGCGGTGTCGTAGACGGAGCCATGGCAGGGGCAGAACCAACCGCCGTACTCGCCCTGGCCGAAGGTCGGCACGCAGCCCAGGTGGGTGCAGACGCCAATAACGATCAGCCACTCCGGCATCCCGGGCTTGTGCCTACTCTCGTCCGTTGCGGGATCGCGCAAGTTGGCATGGTCGCCGACCACCGCCTCGGCGATCTCCTTCGGCGTGCGATGGCGAATAAAAACCGGCTTGCTGCGCCACTTGACAGTGATCTGCTGCCCGAGCGCCACTTTATCGTAATTCACCTCGATAGCGGCGAGTGCAAGAGCGTCCGCCGCCGGGTTCATCTGGTCGATGAGCGGCCAGGCCAGGCCACCAACCGCTCCAACCGCCGCCGCCCCGGTCGCGATGTAGATGAAGTCCCGCCGCGTCGGTTCGAGGGTCGGTTCGAGGGGTGTCGCATCATGCGTCATGGTCATCAGGACCTTCGGCTTCCTTAGCCAGCCAGCCGCCGGGGCTATGTCGTCTCACGATCTGAGGCGCGCAACCCGCCCGCTCCCGAGCGCCGTTCAACATACGAGGCGCGCTCACATCGAGCGAGGGTGGCGGCGGGTGACGTCACTGCACATGAAGGCTCATGGTCAATGGTCGCCACCCGACACCTTCCCGGCCGAAAAATCTTGGTCGCTAACGGCCGAGGCTGCTGGCCGCCGTGATCGCCGGAGCGACCGAAGCATCCGCTCTGCGTTCGGCGCCCCGGACGCAGCTTCCGCCTGAGACCTTCGGATAGAAATCCGGCGGATACTGCGCACGCAGCGCCCGGCAATCCCGGCGCGCGGTCGCAGCGATCTCGCGATGCAGCTTGTGCACGTCCGCAGGGTTGGCGAGGTTCAGGCCGGTGTAGCTCACCGGCTTCGAGGCCGTGACCACGCCGATGGGGGCGCCGATCATCGACATCCTGCCGGTATCCTGCTCCTGCACCACAGGGCGCGACGAATCGGCGGCCGGGGCGGCAAGGGCCCCCGAGCTCAGCACCAGACCGGCAATCAGGGCCGCTGGAGCGATAAGATTACGCATCACAGTCTCCTTGAGGCTTGCGCCGGATCCGTCCGGCGATCGGACAATCGGCCGGATGACTCACACCAGCCCGCCCGCGGCCTCAGATATTTGTAAGTGCGGGGATTTCAGCTCCGGGGGGCGCAGGCGGTCGGAGGTCGGCCGCCTCTGCGGTCGTCGACGCCGGAGTGACCGCGGTCAGTTCCCTGCGCGCCGGCAAGGCGCAACAAGGGTATGCTCCAGGGAGAGCCCTGCCGTGCGCCCCCCGCCATCCTGGCTTGCGGGCGGGCGAAGCATCGGGAGACAGGCGATGACAGCCCTATTGGTCGCGATCCTCGTCGCCGGCGGCTCCGAACAGGTCGAGCTGCCCGCCGGGCGAGCCGGCCTCGCGGCGTAGGCGCACGATGCGCCGCCGCCGGTTCGGAAGCGCTTCGCGCGACGTGGCGATCATCGGCCAGGGGACGTGGCGTGTCGACGAAGGTGATCGAGCTTCGGCGGTCGCGGCTTTGCGCCGCGGCATCGACGAAGGCATGACGCACATCGACACCGCGGAGATGTATGGCGACGCCGAACCCATGGTCGCCGAGGCGATCGCGGGCCGCCGCGACGGCCTCTTCCTGGTGTCGAAGGTGCTGCCGCAGAA
Source organism: Phenylobacterium sp. (assembly GCA_028291285.1). Next base: position 3,702 of record JAQGIJ010000031.1, read on the forward strand.
CGCCTCGCGCGCCGGCGTCGTCGCCGCATGCGAACGCTCGCTCGCGCGTCTCGGGACCGACCGGCTGGATTGCTATCTCCTGCACTGGCGGGGGAGCCACCCGCTGAGGGAGACCTTCGCGGGCTTCGAGGCGCTCGTGCGCGCCGGCAAGATACTCGCCTGGGGCGTGAGCAATTTCGACGTCGACGACCTCGAGGAGGCGCTGTCGGTGGCCGGCCCGGGTCGGATCGCCTGCAATCAGGTGCTTTACCACCTCGGTGAACGCGCCATCGAGCATGGGGTCATCCCGTGGTGCGAGCGCAATGACGTCGCCGTGGTCGGCTACAGCCCATTTGGTCACGGCTCGTTTCCCGGGCGCGACACGCCCGGCGGCCGGGCGCTGGCCGAGATCGCCGCGGCGCATCGTTCGACGCCGCGTCAGGTCGCGCTGGCCGCGCTGGCGCGCCGCGCGTTCGTCATCCCCAAGGCGGCCACGCCGGAACACGCCGCCGAGAACGCCGGCGC
>JAQGIJ010000036.1 GCA_028291285.1 Phenylobacterium sp.
CCAGCAACCTGTCGAAGGACATCCACCACCTGGTGGAGGTGGCCGCCGCCCAGGGCCTGGAGGACGCCGACCTGCTGCAGGTCACCAAGACCACCGCGGCGCGGATCGCCAAGTTCGCGGCGGACACGGGCGGGGTGACCGTGGTCTAGGCGCATCAGGGATGGCCAAGTCCGGCAGATAGGAGACAATGATCATGCCGCCGGCCGAGAACACCTGAATGGCGTGCTAGCGGGGCCGGCGGAATTTCGGGACAATCGCCGTCCGAAGAAAACATCAGATGGGGGAGGCCCATGGATCCCTGCGCCGACGAACTGGCGATCCGCAGCCTGGCTGCGGCCTACACCGATGCGGTCAACCGCAAGGACGGCGTTGGAATGGCCGCCGTCTACGCCCCCGACGGGGTGCTGGAAAACCCCCGCCTGCCCAAACCGATCGTCGGCTACGAGAAGCTGCTGAAGGGGTTCCGCCGGCTGGTCGAGGAGCAGCGTGAGTTCCTGTGCCAGCTCACCCATTCCGGCGTGGTCGAGGTGGACGGCGACCGCGCCCAGGCGCGCTGGTGGTTCTCCGAGATCAAGAAGCCGGTGGGCGAGCCCTTCGAGATGATCCTCGGCGTGTACCAGGACGACGTCGTGCGCCTGCCGCAGGGCTGGCGGTTTTCGCGGCGCTCGGTGTCGAGCGTGATGCGCTGGGAGCTTCCGGCCGCCGACCAGATCACCTTCCAGGCGCTGCCGGCCTTCCTGCCGATCACCGGCCTGCCCGGGGCGGCGCTGGCGAAGGCGGGCTGAGGTGGACGCGCTCGCGCTCACCGACAAGGTGGCGATCGTCACCGGCGGGGGCGGCGGTATCGGCCGCGCCTGCGCGCTCAGGCTCGCCGACTTCGGCGCGGACGTGGTGGTGGCGGAGGTGATTCCGGAGCGGGCGGAGGAAACCGCCCAGCGCGTCCGCGAGCGCGGCCGCCGCGCGCTCGCCGTCGCCGCCGACATGATGGACACCGAGCAGGTGCGCGCCATGGTCGCCCGGGCGGACGCCGAGTTCGGCCGGGTGGACATCCTGGTGAACAACGTCGGCGGCGTGACCCAGCGGATGTTCGCCGAGCAGAGCGAGCGCAGCTGGCGCCGGCACGTCGACCTCAACCTCTTCAGCCTGTTCGCGGCGACCTCCGCGGTGATCCCGATCATGGTCCGCGGAAAGCGCGGCGGGGCCATCGTCAACGTCTCGAGCATCGAAGGCGTGCGTGCGGCCCCGGGCTACGCCGTGTACGCGGCCTGCAAGGCGGCGATGCTGAACTTCACCGAGAGCATGGCGCTGGAGCTGTCCGACGACGGCATCCGGGTGAACGCCATCACGCCCGATCACACCGTCACCCCCGGCGGCCGCGGCAACCGCACCGGACCGGTGGATCCGGCGACCTGGGTCCAGCGCACGCCCGAGGCGCAGGACGCCATGGATCGGCTGATCCCGCTGGGGCGCGAGGGCGTCGACACCGAGTGCGGCGACGCGGTGGTGTTCCTCTGCTCCGACATGGCCAGCTACATCACCGGCGTGACGCTGCCGGTGGACGGCGGCACGGCGGCGGCGGCCGGCTGGCAGCGCACCCCGCAGCGCACCTGGACCCAGATCCAGGGCCAGCTGCGGGAGACGCCCGCGCCGACCGGCGGCCGCCGCGCGCCCGAGACCTCGGCCTGAGGGAGGGCTAGATGCAGACCGCCAAGGCCGCCGTGCTGGTCGCCGACCGGACGATCGAGATCCGCGAGCTCCCCGTGCCCGCGCCTCCGCCGGGCGGGGCGATCCTGGCCGTCGAGGGCTGCGGCATGTGCGGCAGCGACATCAAGCAGTACGCCGGCGAGACCGCCCGCAGCGGCATCGGCCGGCTCCCCTGCATCCCCGGCCACGAGACCGTCGGCCGCATCGCCAGCATCGATCCCGAAGGCGCCCGGCGCTGGGGGCTGAAGGAAGGCGACCGGGTCGCCGTCCACGGCGTGGCGCCCTGCGGCGCCTGTCCCGCCTGCATGCGCGGCGACGCCTGCATGGACGCCTTCTACTACGGCTACCGCTCGCTCGACGTCGGCTCGGGCCTGTGGGGCGGGTTCAGCGAGGCGATGGAGATCGTGCCGCGGACCCGGCTCTACCCGGTCTCCGAGCGCCTGCCGATCGAGGACGCCCTGCTCTTCAATCCGCTGGCGGCGGGCTACGACTGGATCTTCGCGCTCGGCGAGCTGAAGCTCGGCGAGACGGTGCTGATCCTCGGCGGCGGCCAGCGCGGCCTGGCGGCGGTGATCGCCGCGGTGGAAGGCGGCGCCTCGCAGATCATCGTCACGGGCCTGGCCTCCGACGCCTTCAAGCTGGAGATCGCGCGCAAGCTCGGCGCCACCTGCACCCTCATCGTCGAGGAGAGCGACGTGCCGGCCAAGGTGCTCGAGCTGACCGGCGGGCGCGGGGCCGACCTCGTCCTCGACACCACGCCGATGAGCTTTGCGCCGGTGCGCGACGCCATCAAGGCGGCGCGGCGGGGCGGACGGATCGTGTTCAGCGGCCTGAAGGGCCCCAAGCCGATGCCGGACTTCCCGTTCGACGCCGTCGTCATGAGGCAGCTCAAGATGATCGGCGCCCTCTCCTCCGGGCACTGGGCCATCCAGCAGGCGATCCGCGCCATCGAGGGCGGGCGCTTTCCGCTGCACCTGCTGCACACCCACACCGAGCCGATCGAGAAGCTGGGGCGGGCGATCGAGATGCTGGCCGGCGAGATCCCCGGCGAGC